>NZ_BCVD01000068.1 GCF_001591565.1 Priestia flexa NBRC 15715
GGGGTCAGTCCCCTTATCAATGGTTTCCTTTTCCTATAGTATCAAATATATGAAGTTATTTACAATGAAAATATTATGTGGAAATTAAGTTGGCCACGTTTATACCACTGATTGTAACCATTGGTGACCCACCTCCTGGATGAGTTGTTCCACCAACAAAATAAAGCCCTCTTACGTCTTTGGACACGTTGCTGGGCCGTAGAAAGCTATCCATTTTCCGATTAGCACTAATACCGTAAAGAGCCCCTTTATACGCTCCGAATTGCTTTTCAATCCAGCTTGGTGTAATGATTTTTTGACATGATAAGGTAGATGTAATATCGATATCGAACCTCTTTAGCTTTTCATAGATAACTTGTTCGTACCCATTATCATTACTCATTCCTGCTGGTGCGTTGACAAGAATAAATAAGTTATCACCAGGCGCTACGCTTCTATCTGTAATAGAGGGTTCAAATTTACTAACCATCTTATTTGTAAAATGCGGGCGGTCCGCTTCATCTACCAGAAACGGGTAGGCTTGCAGTAGGTCACCATTAACAATAATTGAGTCTGCGGGCAGTTTTTCACCATTCTCAAGCTTAATTCCCACTGCTTTCTTGTTCTTCACCTGCACTTTTTCTACTTGTTCATTCAGCACTAAAGTTCCTCCTGCTTTTTGAAACACCTTAGCAAATCCTTCAGCAATTCTAGGGTTCCCCCCCTGAACATAGTAAACTTCTTCGTTCATTTCTAAATGACCAATTAATGAAAAGGTAGCAGGTGAAACGTATGGTGAAGAGCCTATATACGTGGCGTAACGATTGAATGCGTTAATCACTTTTTCATTTTCAAAAAAAAACGCCTGTGAAAAGAATCAATTGTTTCAAATGGCTTCACTTTAAGAAGGCTCGTAAACAAAGACGGGTTCATATAATCTTTCCACGATGAAAACGTTCGATAAAAGAACCGATCTTGTGCAATCGCCTCACCTTCTCTTTCCACCAAGTTAGCCACTCGCTCAACGTTTTTCTACCCGTCATAAACACGTCAAATGTTGAAAGGTCCTCGCTAACAAGCTTACTTTTAATGCTATCTAACTCAGTAGTTACGGCCTGCTCTAGCTTATGAGTTAATTCACTTCGACTTGTTTCTGTATTTACTTCTATACGTTTACCCACTTTAATAAATAGCTCTGGACGCTGATCATGACGAAAACTATAGTAATATGCAATTGGAATAGCTTGTACACCCTTTTCTTTTAACATGATAAAAGATGGGCCGTCCGAAAATTGCAGAGGTCGCTTCTCTAAATGTTCTTCCTTTCCCTGTGGAAAAATCCACACCCCTTTTTTTCTCTTAACAATTCCCTTGCATACAGGAGCGATTTCATAATATGCTTTGGCGAGGCTTGATTAACCGAAAATGCTCTATTTTCAATATATTCTTCACTATGTTATGTACAACCATATCTATATTTGGCATAAAAATAGACATGAAAGATAAGCTGAAGAATTCAACTTTCATTTCATGTCTATGGCGTAGCATTTGCTTTTTTAGCTAGTAAAAGCTGAATCGGCAATCCAACTATCAGTCCTGGAATCACAGACAGCATCGGTAGCCAAATCGGCCCAAGCAGTACTCCGTTAATTTTCACAACTGAAGCATACATGATGCCTACTGTTACAAAGTAAGCACAGCATGCAAACGGTATAAACGAGTAAAGAGGAGGGGGATCTGCTTCTGCATCTTTAAAACCATCCCACATTGCAAAAAAATACAAGCATGGGTAAAACATAATCCACTGCATGTCTACAGTTGCTAACGCCTGTTCAGTTTCACCTAAAAAACTTAATTGTATTGCAGAGTTAAAATGTGCGCCCATATTGATTAAAAATTCTAATACTATAAACACAATCCCTTTTACGTACTGCTTGTTTAATAATTGACTAAACCCTGGTAGGGCAATATTCCACAAGATCGCTTCTAGCCTAGTCAAAAAATTGGTTCTCACAATTTAGAATATATACAGGGGGCACTTGGCATGGTAATTGTTTTTTCATCCTTATCTACCTCGCATTGATTTACCAATAGTTTTAGTAAAGGAGAAAAATTTATACCCCGAAATGTAATTTTATGTAAGTTCACTTAGCACCATTACTCAAAGGCAGCTCTTAATATTTACGAAGATGAACCACCTCTAAGCCTAACAGGCGCTTTCTCAGGAACTGAAAACATCTATTAATAATACTTTCAAGCGTTTTTGTATCATTTCCCAAAATTCTAATGGCACATCCATTAATCGCTAATTTTGAAATCCCTATATATCCATGCCGCTCTTCACTTAATACTTCATCATACAATTCATCAATGACCGAATCGATAATTCCTTCAGCCACTGCTAAAAAAGAACCGAAATGTGTGTAGCCCTCCATTTTCATAATCGCATGGATGTCTTCATGAGGCGATAAAAACAAATGGTCAAACACCATTAACTGATTGTTTTGATAAACTTTGAGCTTCGAACGCAGTGAATCATACTTAAATATCTCTCCATTAGGTGACCAGCCTGGCGTAATAACGTCAGAGATAAAAAACGTTGCTTTCTCTTCCATATGTACAGTTGTTTCTTGTATAAACTGCGCATCTTCGTATAAAATAAGCGGATCTGGAAGGTATTCAATCACTGCTCCTTTTTTTAAGAGCAGCTCTGTTTCCTGAACTACAGGTGCGTTTGGCGTTCGGTATACTTTTGTTGCAGCCTGTGTCGTCAAGCATAAATGTGCACCCTCTTCAGCCGTAATACACGCTTTATAACGGTCTCCACCAACATATCCACCTCCTACATGTAGAAGGTAGATTGTTGGGGTATGCTCTTCCATGTAAATTGGGCGAGCCACCTTAAAAGCTCCGTCATGATATGTGTTATAAACAACCGTCTTACCTTTCACCTTGTGCGACTCAAGCTTTAAATAGCCTGTATAGCTCATGATTTAATGCCGATAAGCAATACTTCTTTTTTGATCCACTGAATTACTTCATCCAGTCCTTGATCCTTTTTCAAATTTGTAAATACAAAAGGCTTCTTACCTCGGGCTGCAATTGTATCTTCTTTCATTACATCTAAGCTTGCACCAACATACGGAGCTAAATCCGTCTTATTAATAATAAACAAGTCTGATTTAATCATTCCTTGTCCACCTTTACGCGGAATCTTTTCACCCTGAGCGACGTCAATAATATAAATAGAAAAATCGACAAGTTCTGGACTAAACGTTGCTGCTAAATTATCTCCACCGCTTTCCACAAAGATCAGCTCAACGTCAGGATGTCTTTCAACCAACTCGTCGATTGCCGCAAAGTTCATAGAAGCATCTTCTCGAATAGCGGTATGCGGACAACCTCCTGTTTCCACACCAATGATGCGTTCTTGAGGTAATACGCTATTTTTCACTAAAAACTGAGCATCTTCTTTTGTATAGATATCATTTGTAATAACGGCCATGCTTAGCTCACTTTGCAGTGCTCTCGTTAGTCTTTCTACAAGCATCGTTTTCCCCGCCCCTACAGGACCTCCAATACCAATTCTCATTGCATTCATTTTTTCGCCTTCGCCACAAAGGCTTCCCTCCCTTATATCGTTTTGTATTAAGACATAAATAAGCGAACGTGCAGACGTTCATGCTGCATTTGAGCGATTTCAAGACCGGGCATCATTGCACCAAGCTCACTTGAATCCGCTTGAAGAATATTCATTACTGCCTGGTCAATTTTCTCATGAAAAGCAAGCGAAATTCGTTGACCATCTGTTTGTCCAATTGGGATACCACGAACTGCATTTTGAATAAGCGATGACACAGTGGCGTACAAATGCGTAGAAACAGCTGTTTGTTTACACACCTGTAATTGCTCAGCTATAATGGCAAAAACAATTGATGGATGACCAAAACACTCCTTCCGCTGAATCTCTTGTTCGTAGCATTCTAAAAGCTTCCCACCAAACAGATCGACGCAAAGCTTGACCATTCTCTGACCAATTCTCCTTGTCCCTTCTCTTGTTTCTTTTGCTAGCGCCAGTGCATACAGCTCTTGATCTAATTCCTTTATTTTCTGAAGGTGCCCTTCTGAAGCAAATTCATATGCCAGTCGGCAAGCTAACCCATCTGTATAAGTAAGCTGTGTTTCAACATACGTACTAAGAGCTTCTGAAAACGTAACAGCATTTATAATTCGCTCTTTTTGAATATAGGTTTCCATGCCAAATGAATGTGAAAAAGCGCCGGATGGAAAGTTTGAATCACACAGCTGTACAAGCGCTAACAGTTGATTAGTCATGACTATGTCCAATATGTCTAAATGCTTTTTGAACCGTTCTTTTTTCACGCTTATACGGAATGCTTAGCTCGTTAAGAAGCTCTTCGACTAAATAATCATATTGAACAAGCATTTCGTTTTCTTCAAATTGAGCTGGCAGATGCCGGTTTCCAAGCTGATGAGCAATCTCCCCCATCTGCTTAATACTTGTGGGTTGAATCGTTAATAAGTCATCTGCTATTACTTGAATAACAATCATATTCTTCTCATCCATATAAAGCACATCACCATCTACAAGCTCACGATTGTCTTTCAAACGAATTCCTAGTTCTTTACCGTGATCGGTCACAACTCGCTGCACGCGCTTTAATAGATGATCACTTTCTAAATACACTTTTTCAATATGTGGCGCTTTCTTTTCTAGCGTAGCGACATTTCCAACAATTTGCTCGATTAACATTGTTTGTTTTCACCTCAAAATAAAAAGTATCGTTGTGCCATAGGCAATACTTCTGCTGGCTCACACGTAATTAATTCATCATCCACTCGCACTTCGTACGTTTGTGGATCCACATCAATTTTAGGCATTTCACCATTTAGCTTCATGTCCGTTTTACTTAGTGAACGAATCCCTTTTACAGGCTTAATCCGTTTCTCCAATCCCAAGGTTCGATGTACTCCTCGGTTATATGCAGCTTGCGAGATAAATGTTATCGACGTTTTACTGCGTGCTTTCCCGAAAGAAGCAAACATCGGGCGATATAGAACCGGCTGAGGAGTAGGTATAGAGGCATTAGGATCACCCATTTGACTGTGAGCAATCATTCCGCCTTTAATAATCAACTCTGGCTTTACACCAAAAAACGCTGGATCCCAAACGACTAAGTCTGCAAGCTTACCAACTTCTACTGAACCTACGTATTCTGAAATGCCGTGGGTGATAGCTGGATTAATTGTATATTTTGCGATATATCGCTTAATCCGTTCATTATCACCAATACCGTTATCACCTTTTAGTTTTCCTCTTTGCTTTTTCATCTTATCTGCTGTTTGCCACGTTCTCGTAATCACTTCACCAACACGACCCATTGCTTGCGAATCAGAAGAGATCATGCTAAAAACTCCAAGGTCATGCAGAATATCTTCAGCTGCAATCGTTTCTTTACGAATACGGGAATCTGCAAATGCAATATCTTCTGGTACAGAAGGATCTAGGTGATGACAAACCATCAGCATATCTAAATGTTCTTCTAGAGTGTTAATCGTATACGGTCTAGTTGGATTCGTTGATGACGGCAGAATGTTCTTAAAGCTTGCCATCTTCATAATGTCAGGTGCATGTCCACCACCTGCTCCTTCCGTATGATACGTATGAATAACACGATTTCCAATTGCTCTCATCGTATCTTCGACAAACCCACCTTCATTTAGCGTATCTGTGTGAATCGCAATCTGTACATCATATTCATCCGCAACTTGCAGACTTGTATCGATTGCTGATGCGGTGGTACCCCAATCTTCATGAAGCTTAAGGCCAATCGCTCCAGCCTCAATTTGTTCGATAAGAGGCGTTTTTGCTGATGCATTCCCTTTACCTAAAAAGCCTAAATTCATGGAAAAAGCCTCAGCTGCTTCTAGCATCCGCTCGATATACCACGCTCCAGGTGTACACGTCGTCGCGTTTGTTCCCGTTGCAGGACCTGTCCCTCCTCCAATCATTGTTGTTACTCCAGACGATAAGGCGGTTTCAATTTGTTGTGGACAGATAAAGTGAATGTGCGCATCAATTCCTCCAGCCGTCACAATTTTTCCTTCCGCAGCAATAATTTCTGTACTAGCCCCAATAACAAGATCAACATCATCCATTAATAATGGATTTCCCGCTTTTCCAATGGTTTGAATCATGCCATCTTTTACACCAATATCTGCTTTGTATATCCCCGTATAATCCATGATGATGGCATTCGTAAAAACAAGATCTGCTGCTTCACTTCTTGTCGCAAGAGGATGCTGTCCCATCCCATCACGGATGACTTTTCCTCCCCCAAACTTCACTTCATCACCATAGGTTGTAAAGTCCTGTTCAATTTCAATAAAAAGGTCGGTATCCGCTAGCCTTACAGCATCTCCAACCGTCGGCCCAAACATATCTGCATACTGTTTTCTTGACATTTTAAAGCTCATGTTCGACCTACTCCTCTTTTAGCTGGCCCGTGGGTCCATTTGTTTTATTATTTAATCCATATACATGCTGTGATCCTGAAAAGGGTACAAGCTGTACATTTTTAGGATCACCTGGTTCAAAGCGAACGGCCGTACCAGCAGGAATATTCAAGTGATAGCCAAACGCTTCTTTGCGGTTAAACTCTAATCCGTAATTAACTTCATAGAAATGAAAATGAGATCCCACTTGAATAGGACGATCACCTCGGTTGGTTACTAACATCTCGACTATACCCTTATCTTTGTTACAAACAATTTCATCTTTACGTAACTTGTATTCTCCGGGAATCACTTCTTCTCCCCCCTATCGAATTGGATCATGTATCGTCACAAGTTTTGTTCCATCTGGAAACGTTGCTTCTACTTGAATATCATGAATCATTTCAGGAATACCTTCCATTACATCATCTCGTGACAAGATTTGTGTTCCGAGCTGCATTAATTCGGCAACAGTTCGACCATCTCTGGCGCCTTCTGTTATTTCATATGTAATAACGGCAACTGCTTCTGGATAGTTCAGTTTTAGCCCCCGCTTTTGCCTACGCCTCGCAAGGTCTGCAGCGACAACCACCATAAGTTTTTCTTGCTCTCGTTGTGTGAGTTTCATTTAAACCTCCCTTTCTATACTACTAAATGCTTTTGAATAGCTTCTAAGTTCACATTTTTTGAATCTCCTTGTGCAACAATTCGACCATGATCTAAAATGTAAAAAAAGTCCGAACAAGCTAGTGCTAAATCTACGTTATGCTCTACTAAAACGATGCCAACACCTTGTTCTCTAGCAATTTTAATAATGACCCTTTCAATAAGCTGAACAATAGAGGGTTGTATTCCTTCCATTGGTTCATCCAGCAACAAAAGTTCAGGATTTCCTACTAAAGCACGGGCAATCGCAAGCTGCTGCTGTTGACCACCGCTTAAATCACCTCCTTTCCTCTGTAACATTTCATGAAGAACGGGAAACAGCTCAAACACATGTGATGGAATAACGTCTTTTTTTGGTTTTTTTTGAAGCGCTTCAAGACCTAACAATAAATTTTCCTCTACTGTTAATGTTGAAAAGATATCCCTTCCTTGAGGAACATAACCTATCCCTTTTTTTGCTCGCTGCTCTGGTCTAAGACCTTTTACGGAGTGATTTCTCCAAACAACATCTCCTGCACTCGGCTTCAGTAAACCCATTAGTGTTTTCATTAACGTTGTTTTTCCAACTCCATTACGCCCAAGAACTGCAATAATTTTTCCTTTTTCAACTTTAATTGAAACATCACGTAAGATCGTGGTTTCATCATACCCCGCTTGTAGATTTGCTACATTTAGCATGTTTGCTTCCTCCTCCCAAGGTATACTTCTTGAACGTGCTCATTTTCTTGAACATCTGTCATATTACCTTCGCAAAGTATTTTCCCTTCATGCATGACCGTAACTTGCTTAGAATACTTTCTGACAAAATCCATATCGTGCTCCACTACAAGTACAGAACATGACGCGGAGATCTCATGCATTAATTCACCGGTTTTTTCTCGTTCTTTCCCAGTCATTCCAGCAATGGGCTCATCTAGAAGTAACAAGCTTGGGTTTTGCATAAGCTGCATTCCAATCTCTAGCCATTGCTTTTGCCCATGTGATAACTCTCCAGCTTGCTTGTATACGAAGTCTTGCAAACCAATTTGCTCAAGTACTTTTTCAATATGATTTTTTGTCTCTCCAGTCATTCTGGCAAATAAAACAGAGGTGAGATTTCTTTTTTGCCTGATTGATAGTTCCAAATTTTCAAACACACTTAACTGTGAGAAGATAGAAGGGTTTTGAAACTTTCTTGCAATTCCCTTTTGAACAATTTTATGTTCTTGAAGGCTTCCAAGGTTAACCACCTCTTCAAACAAAACTCTTCCAGATGTTGCTTTTGTTTTCCCACAGATGACATCTAAAATTGTTGTCTTCCCAGCCCCGTTAGGACCAATTAAAAACCTCACTTCATTCGGTTCAATCATTAAGTCCACACCCTGCAAGGCTTTGAATCCATCAAAATCAACCATAACATTATCGCACCATAGTATCTGGCTCATGAGATTTCTCCTTTCTAGATTTAAGCTTTTTAAATTTGTTCTGTATTGATTGAACAAGTCCAGCCATACCATTCGGTAAGAACAACACGACTACAATAAACAATAAACCTAAAAGGATTAGCCAAATATCTGGGTATGTCTCGCTAAATAAACTTTTCGCACCATTTGTAAAGATAGCACCAAACACAGCACCAAGAAGAGAATGTCGCCCTCCAATCGCTACCCATAAAACCATTTCGATAGATGGCGTTATGCCCATCATTGCAGGTGAAATAATCCCTACCTGAAGAACAAACAACATACCTGCTACACCAGCAAAAGCAGCTGATAAAGAATATACAAACACTTTATAAGAAGTTGGATTAAAACCTAGAAAACGAACGCGGTTTTCACCATCTCGTATAGCCATTAATACTTTCCCAGCTCTACTTTTAGTTAGCCAGATGGAAAGTGCAAAAACAATTGCCAATACACCTACTGTGACAAAGTAAAGAATTTGTTGAACAAAAGAATCCGCTAATGACATCCCCAAAAATGTATAAAAGCTGGTAAGACCATTTGTTCCTCCTGTTAAATCTTGTTTTCCAATAAATAAAGTGACTACAACGACAACAACTGCTTGAGAAATTAACGAAAAATAAACCCCACGGATGCGATTTTTAAACGTAAAGTAACCAAGAACTGTTGCTAACAGCATTGGTACTATGATCCCTGCACCAATTGCAAATACGGGGTTCGTAAACGGCTTCCAAAAAGCAGGAAGAGTCGTAACGCCACTCCACTCCATAAAATCTGGAAGACCAGTAGTCGAACCTTCTAGCTTTAGATACATGCCCATGCAATAAGCTCCTAGTCCAAAAAACACGCCATGCCCTAAGCTTAAAATACCTGTATAGCCCCATATTAAAGAAATTCCTATTGCCACAATGGCATAGCATAAAAACTTCGCTAATAAACCCAAACGAAACTCTTGCAGGAAAAGTGGTGCTACTAGAAAGCCAATAAGTACAACGATATATATAGCATATGTGCGATTAAATTTCATGGATAATCCTCCTTTAATCCAATGAGCGTGTTCGCATACTTACAAGGCCAGACGGCTTCCATTGTAAAAATGCAATAATTAGTGCAAACACAATTACTTTTGCAATGGTGGCGCTCGTTGTATATTCAATCGTTGTACTTAAAATCCCAATTCCTAAGGCGCCAATCACTGTTCCTGTCAGCTTGCCAATCCCACCTAATATTACAATCATAAACGCATCAATAATATAGTTGGTACCAATTGAAGGTCCAATTGGTCCAATAACTGTGAGTGCGCAACCTGCAAGGCCCGCAAAACCTGAACCTAACGCAAAGGCATAGCTATCTACCTTCTTGGTTGAAACCCCTAAGCAAGAAGCCATTTCTCGATTAAGCATAACGGCTTTCATTTTTCGACCAATTGCTGTTTTATAAAGGAAATAAGAAAGGCCAACTATGCTAAAAACAGCTAATGCTAAAATAAAAAGCCTTTTATACGGAAGAGTTGCCCCAAGAATACTAAATCCACCGTCTAGCCAATCGGGTGTCTTAACTGCTACATTCGGCGCTCCAAATATAGAACGAGCCGCTTGTTGTAAAATTAAACTCACTCCCCACGTGGCTAGCAAACTATCTAACGGACGATCATACAAAAAACGAATGACGGTCTTTTCAATGATTATTCCTAATACTGCGCTGATTAAAAATGCTAAAGGAATTGCTAGAATAAAATAATAAGCAAGCATTTGCTGAGGTAAATATGAAGAAACAATTTGTTGTACCACATAAGTAGTGTAGGCACCCACCATAATTAATTCGCCATGCGCCATATTAATTACATTCATTAGTCCAAACGTAATCGCAAGTCCTAACGCAATAAGAAGCATGATTGACCCTAAACTTAATCCATTAAAGAGCTGTGTAATAAAAATGGACAATAAAATGACTCCTCTCCATCTTCAAAAGATAAGATGTATACTTAGCACATCTTATCTTTTGAAAGCTTAGTAATCACTATTTTTTATTGCTGAGTGAAGCTCCCCATTCATAGCTTTCAAGGTATGGATCAGGCTTAATCGATTCACCGGATTTCCATACTTCTTTAAACTGACCGTCAGCTTGCACTTGACCGATTCGAGCTGTTTTCCAGATATGCTGATTAGCTCCTTCTATTTTCACTACTCCACTCGGCGCATTAAATTCAATTCCATCAGCTGCTTTCTTCACTTTATCAATCTCAAAGCTTCCTGCTTTCTCCACCGCTTTGGCCCATAAATATACTGCTGTATAGGCAGCTTCTATTGGGTCACCAGTTACGCGGTCATCTCCGTATTTCTTTTTATAGTTTGCTACAAATTCTTCATTTTCGGGAGTGTCTGTTGTTTGATAGTAATTCCAAGATGCATAATGCCCCTCTAATACAGAGGCACCAATTCCTCTTATCTCTTCTTCTGCTACGCTTACAGATAGTACCGGAATATCAGCAGAAGTAATACCAACATCTTTTAATTGTTTAAAGAAAGCAACATTACTGTCACCGTTTAATGTATTGAATATTACATCAGGCTTCGCGTCTTTAATTTTACTAATTAGCGTGCTATAATCTGTGTGCCCAAGAGGTGTATATTCTTCCCCAGCTAACGCGCCTCCTTCTGCTTTCAACTGAGATTTAATGACTTTGTTAGCTGTTCGTGGAAACACATAGTCTGAACCTATTAGAAAAACTTTTTTTCCTTTATTTTCAAGCAACCATGTGACAGCAGGTACAATTTGCTGGTTAGTTGTGGCGCCCGTATAGAATATGTTAGGTGATGACTCCATTCCTTCATATTGGACTGGGTACCATAACAAGCCGTTATTTTGTTCAACTACAGGCAGCATCGCTTTACGACTCGCTGACGTCCATCCTCCAAAGATTGTTGCTACTTGATCTTTTTGCAAAAGTTTTTTTGCCTTTTCAGCAAACGTAGGCCAATCAGAAGCTCCATCTTCAATTACAGGCTCAATTTTTTTACCAAGCACTCCTCCTGATGCATTTATTTCATCAATGGCCATCAATTCTGCATCGCGCAATGAAACTTCACTAATAGACATGGTTCCACTTAGTGAATGTAAAACCCCCACTTTCACAGTGTCCCCAGATGTATCTATCATCGCTTTTTGCCCTTCTGTACTAGTTGTTTTCCCGCAACCTGCAAGAACAAGCGTTGAGACTGCTATAGCTGATAAAACTGTTTTCCAACTGATTGGTTTCAATTGTGCCACTCCTTATCACATTCTAATTATTTGTGTTATAATTAGAATTAGGCATACATACCCCAATTTGTTATGCCCAATTCAAGCTTCTCACCGCCATGAGAAGCTTTTTATGTATAAACCTCCCTTCACATCATCATGTTATTTTTCCTCACATCCGATGATATTTCTAATTATAATAAATTTTCTGACAAAATCAAGGTATTTTTTGAAACCTTTCCCAGAAAGCGCTAACATTAAAGGTGTTTTTTTGTAGATTATTCGTTTTCTGTATGTAATCATAAAAAAAGAGATGCCTGAAATCAGACATCTCTTTTTTCTTATACACTATTAATCTAATACTGTAATGTTAACTGTTTTACGACCCCATTGCTCTGCATCAGCTTGTGCAGGAACAAATACGTCGATTTTATTACCTTTAATCGCTCCGCCAGTATCAGCAGCGATTGCTTCTCCATAGCCTTCAACATGTACTTTTGAACCTAATGGGATTACGCTAGGATCTACAGCAATTACTTTTTGGTTTGGATTTGCTTTCAAATCTACTCCCGTAGCAGTTACACCGCTACATCCTTCACAGCTAGCTGTATACGCAGTTGCTTCAACTGTTAACTGCTTACCGCTCTGTTGTGATTGTTCAGCAGGTTGTTCTTCTTTAGCTGGCTCAGGTTGTGGGGCTGGTGCAGCAGCTTCCTGAGCTGGCTCTTGTTTTTGTTCAGCTTCTGGTGCCGGTTGTTCGGCTGGTTCTTCTTTAGGCGCCGGCGCCGGCGCAGCTTCTTGCACTGGTTCAGCTTTTGGTGCTGGAGCTGGTTGTGCTACAGCTTGTGAACCTCCACTTGTTTCAATAGCAAAGACCTGACCTGGAATGATAAGATCATTTCCTAATCCGTTCCAAGCTTTAATTTGCTCTACTGTTACGCCATACTTTTGGCTGATTGACCATAATGTATCGCCGCGCTCAACTTTATGTGTAATTTCTTTTATGATTGATACATTTAAATTTTGTTCTGGATGAATAATCGTTGATGTTAAGTTATTTGCATCTTTTAATTCGTCAACGCTCACATCGTGGTTTTGAGCGATGCTCCATAACGTATCACCTTTTTGGACTTGATACGTGTCGTTTCCACTTGCAGATGCTCCACCTGCAAATCCTGCTGAAAGGATTGCTGTTGTTCCTAGAGTAAATATAAATTTCTTCATTTACGAATACCTCCTTATTTACTCAATGATTGAATGATATCACCTAGAGATTGCACAGCCATTACAGGAACATTCAACTTCCATTACAAAAATAACGCTTTTTTAACATGAAACTGTAATATTTCTGATAATTTGTCCATATGCTTCAACAATTTCTATTTATTTGTTGTTTTTTACAAACAAACCCTCCTATTCCTTTTTATTCATAAAAAATGCACCCTAATTGCTAGAAATCTCTAACAACTAGGGTGCATTTCATCAATTGCATATAACTGGTTATTTATTTTTTATTAAAGCCTTGCTTCTCTACGTACTCTTTCATATACATACGCGTTGGGTTCGATAGCATATGAGCCATTTGACCAGTCCACGTATCGTTTCTTTTTCCATTCGTACGCTCATTATAATAAGAAGAAATTTGTTCATCATAGGCTTTTAATTCTTCAATAAACTTATTTTGATCTTGCTCGTATACTTCTTCATGATACACATTAGCTTGAGGTAAACGAGGCTTTTTATCCGTATCAGCAGCCGGATATCCAATCGTTAAACCGAATAGAGGCAGTACGCGACCAGGTAGCTTTAATAATTCTTGAACGTCTTGAAGTTGATTTCGAAGGCCGCCAATATAACAAATTCCAAGGCCCATTGACTCCGCAGCAACCGAAGCATTTTGAGCTGCTAAAGCTGCGTCTATTAAAGCAACCATGAATTTTTCGGCACTTTCAAGGGACTCAGATAAATCTTTACCTTCTATTTGAGCAATAACATCATGCCTATGCAGGTCTGCACAAAAAATAAGCAAGTGACCATTTTGAGCAACATACGGTTGATTACCCGCTAATTCAGCTAAGCGATTCTTGGTTTGTTGATTTTTAACTCCAATAATTGAATATGCCTGTATATAGCTTGATGTGGACGCTGCTTGAGCACTTTCTACGATCTTATGAATTTGCTCATTCGTTAAAGGTTTATCCTGGTATTTTCTAACAGAGCGATGACTTAAAATTGTTTCAATAACTTCGTTCATTTTTCAGAACTCCTTTTTCATTTTAATTCATTCGCTTCTTAGTATAACGAACATTTTCTTTTTTCAATATTTTTCTGCTTTATAACCGACTCTTTGTTGTTTCGTATTCATATAGATGAAACTGGTTCGCCAATACGTCAGAAACCGAGTACTCAATGCTTTCAATGTATTCATCCATTCTTCGTAGTAGCCGGTTGCGCTGCACATCATTTTCAAGCACTTCCACCAACTGATCTTCAAGCAGCTGTGCTTTGTTAAGAGGCATCAATAAACCCTTTCTTTTTAACGTTTGAATATTAACTTGTTCTTGTCCTGGAAGTGAAGAATGAATAAAAATCGGTAGGCGTTTACGTAAAGCTTCACTAATGGTAACACCACCCGCTTTTGTCACAACTGCACTAGCTTGTTCATATAAGCAATTCATTCTTTTTCTGCAAGCAATATACGGAAGGGGTGTAATGCTTGGATGATTTAACTTTACGAGCTCTTGAAATAGCTTTTTGTTGTTTCCGCATAGTACCACATATTGATAAATACTATCGTAGGGAACAGAGCTAAGCATTTGTTTTACATTACCAAGCCCCGCATTCCCTCCAGCTATTAGAATCATCTTTTCAGATTTTAAGTCTATTCGTTTATTCGTAAAAGCAGCATGAACTGGAATTCCAGTCACATAAATGTTACGAGCAGGCACATCGTGAATACTTTGTAAAAAGTTTTTTGTTTCCTTATCAGGTACACAATGAATATCTACACCATTTTTCCCCCACACATCGCTTACTAAAAAGTCAGTATAGATATTAACAAGGGGTGTATCAATGATTCCTTTTTCTTTCAATCCGCTAATGACACGCGAAGGAAAGCTGTGAGTGCAAACAATAACGTCTGGCTTCTCAGACTCAACTAACCGCTTCATATTGTATTCAATAATCGGCCAGCTCTTAACAACAAAATCATCACATGTATGATTCTCCACTTTATAGACGTGTTCGTGATAAAATTTCTCAAACTGCTTTGGAAACATAGAAATCCATTTCATATATAAAGATGAAATTAACTGTTCAAGAGGTTTGCTCCAGTAACTTAGGCAATCAATCTTTTTCACAGAAATTTGCTTATAATTTGCCACGATTATTTCCATTACAGCATCCGCTACCTGATGATGTCCAGATGCCATCTTAAACAAGGGCAAAAATAAAATCTTTTTCATGAATGATCACTCCCTTTAAAGCGGGTGCTTCGCTTTTTTCGCAGCTGTAGTATAACGTAAACAACAAAAAATAAAATGGCTCCCCCGACAATAATTGAAATATGAACTTGATCTCCAACAAAATAGCCTAGTAATAAAAAAGATAGTACCCATACAATTCCACCTATTACGGAAAAACAAACATATAATAAAAAAGGATAATGACTAATTCCTGCAAGGTACGGGCTAATTTGCCGAAGACCAGGAACAAATAAGCCAAATAAAATTGTCCACTTTCCATGCTTATGAAACTTCTCACGAGCAGCTTTTAATTTTGGTTCAGTTAGTCCAACATACTTTCCATACTTACTAAAGAATGGGACTCCTGCATATCTACCCAGCGCATAAGCTACCAGCATACCAACGATAACACCTAGGCAGGCATAGATTGTTGATGAATACAACAACAGCTGGCCTTTTGCAATAAACATTCCAAGAATAATTAAGAATGACTCTTCAGGAGCTGGAATACCAACAATCCCGCAAAATAAAATTAAAAATATTGTGGTATAACCAAATGCATTAATATAATGCGACACCATTGTTAATTCCACGTGCTTGTTCCTTCCTTTTGTAATTCAGAGAGCGTCTTACTATTCATCTTGTGCTGCTTGGCATATGGAATGAATTCTCTCAAAGCACCAATTGTATGCTCTGGTGCTTTTTCATCTGCTCCTTTTGTTTCTCCATTATCATGCAACACATAGACTGCGCCACGTTTTAATTTACTCTTCATCTCAGCTTCTAATGCTCTTTTTGTTTTCTTAAGCGACCAATCTCCAAATATATTAGACCAAATAATTGTACGGTAAGGTCTTGCACACCAAATGCTAAATAAATTCAAGTGCCCCCATGGCGGACGATAAAATATGGGCTCTACTCCAGCTGCTTCTATAATAACATCTTTACACATTTGAATTTCTTTCTTTAATCGACCTGGTGTTAAAAACCAGGCACTTACATGATTATAATGATGGATACCAATTTCATGCCCTTCCATGACCATTCGTTTAAGTAGATCGGGTTGTTCTTCTGCAATTGACCCTACTACAAAAAAAGTTGCTTTCATTTCATGTTCTTTTAGCAAATTTAAAATCTGAACCGTATATTCTCTGTGAGGCCCATCATCAAATGTTAAAGCAAATGATTGAGCTCTCTTTACATTTATATATACGTTTGGGTGAAACCACCGGTATAAATAGGTTGGGAATACTGCATACAAAAGCCAACAAAATCCAATTACTAATGAAACAACCAAAAACCATTTTATTACAATCATTCCAAATTACCTCATCCTTAATATTCTTTCATTATAACGTTTTTCTAAGTCTTTTGTTTCATTTTTTTAACATTTTCATCCTAACAAGCTTGATAGTACTGTGCAACTCAAAAAAAGGATGGGATATAACTAAATGAGCTCTTCTTAAAGACGAATCAACAAAAAATCCGAACCATAAAAGAGCTAACTCTTACTAGTTCGGATTTATCATTAACTGAAATAGTTACGTCTCAGCTTCTTTTTATTTACTTTCATAAGTGCGTCTATACCATGCTTTTGCCGCTTCTACTTCTGTTCGCGTAAGCTGATGACCAAAAGACTCCCAGTGAACGTCGACAGTAGCTCCTGCACCTTGAAGAAGTGTTGTTAATTCTTTCGTTTCGTCCGCTGGACAAATTGGGTCGTTTACTCCTGCACCAATAAAAATCGGAATACCTTGTGCATTAGGTACTTTAATATCTCTTCTTGGTACCATCGGGTGGAAAAGCACTGCACCTTTTAATGACTGTTCATAGTGAAACAGTAAGCTCCCCGCAATATTAGCACCGTTTGAATAACCGATTGCTATAATATTCTTCCTATCAAAGGCATATTCTTCAGCTGCTTCGTCTAAGAAATTATTTAGCTCTTTTGTTCGAACTGCTAAATCTTCTATATCAAAAACACCCTCTCTTAAACGCTTAAAAAATCTCGGCATCCCTTGTTCTAATACGCTCCCTCTAACCGATAACACAGACGCTTCAGGGTCAATCATTTCTGCAATTGGCAACAAATCCTCTTCTGTTCCACCCGTTCCGTGAAGCATTAGCAAAACTGGCTTTTTACTATTTATTCCTTGTTTAAAGATATGTTTCATCTCTCTCTTCACTCCTCTGCATATAAATATCTCGAATTAAAGATATTTATTATTATACGAACTCTTCTTATAAATGTAAAGGTGTTGCTCAATACATAACCTTAAATAAATTGAACATACTAACAAGCACTTAAAACGGCAAATTCTTATCAATTACGCATTGAATAGTCCATACATCGCATGACTAATTATTCATTACAAGGTTTTCTCTTATCTTTTAATTTTACTGTTGCTCAACATTTCACAGCTTTTTGTAATAAACCCCCTTTCTCTTGTTAATATTTTCTATATTGTACCGATAGTAGTAAATGACCTAGTGTTGAACAATTACTTTTACTATTTAAAATAACGCATGAAGAAGCATTACCTAGCGTGTTAGATATTGCTTTATTTGACAAACCGAAATTTATGGGTACACTAAATGCAAGATGTATCCGTCTTGTTTAAGTTTGTTGTAAACAAGAAAAATTTAACTTCTTTTGTTGTAGAAGACTGTACTATTGAATAAGATTATGCCGATAAGTATAGGCAACCTCTTCAATAAGTATGCGTACAAGTGTAAACCAACCTTAACAATTAAAAAGAGTAACTAGTTAAACCATCTCTAGTGAAACAAACAACCACCGTTGTCAATAAGCTACATAAAGGACATGCCATGATTAAGGTTATCAAAAACCCTTTCTCTTCATGCTTACACTCTATGTGCTAACTTACCATAAGGATAGAAGTTAAAGCTCTATCTTATTGAACACGGAATTATTAATTAGTGTGGAGTGAGAAACCATGAGAAAATTTATTCTCGCTGTTTTAACCGTTATTCTAGTGATCCTTCTTGGTGTCACTTATGTGTTAAAGCAATTTGAACAAACAGCTAGCTTATCATACAGCAAGCTGCAGGCTGTACAAAGCACTGTCATTTACGACAAAAATAATCGACCACTTGATGAATTATATAAGACGGTTCCAAGACAAAATGTGTCCATTGACGAAGTGCCTGATCATGTCAAAATGGCATTTGTTGCAACAGAAGACCGTCGCTTTTATGACCATTTTGGAATTGACATGCAGGGAATTGCGCGTGCTGTGTTTAAAAATGTCATCACGATGAGCAAAGCTGAGGGTGCAAGTACTATCACCCAACAACTTGCACGAAACTTATATCTATCTAACGATAAAACGTTTAAGCGCAAGTTTGACGAAATGTTTTTATCAATCGGACTTGAAAAGCAGTTTTCAAAAGATCAAATTTTAGAACTATATATGAATCAAATATATTTTGGTAGCGGCGTATATGGTATTGGAGCCGCATCTCAGCTTTACTTTAACAAAGACGTATCCCAATTAAGTGTTGGTGAAGCGGCACTGCTAGCTGGACTTCCAAAAGCGCCAAGCACATACTCACCTGCTAGTAGCACAGAAGAAGCAACCAAGCGTCGAAACGTCGTTCTCCAGCTTATGCTAGACCAAGAAGTCATTACGCAAGATGAGTATAATCAAGCTATCAATGAACGAATTGTCAAGCCTGACGTAACGTTTAAGCAACGAAATAGTCATCAAGCTTTCGTAGACTATGTTGTTCGTGAAGCTGAGAAAACGTATGGTGTTACGGCAGAAGATTTATACAAAGGCGGCTACGAAATTTATACTGATTTCGACCCACTTCTACAGGAATCCATTAATCGCTCCGTAACTAATCACGTGTTTGCAGACGATACGGCATCACACAAAGTAGAAGTTGGAATCGCCGCTATCAATCCAAAAACAGGCGGTATATCAGCTATTTACGGTGGGCGAAATTATCAAACAAACGGACTAAACCGAGCTACAATCGGTTACCAGCCTGGATCAGCTATTAAGCCACTTGCTGTTTATGGACCTGCGCTTGAAACTGGCGACTACAGCCCAACAACTACTCTTGTGGATGAGCCGGTAGACTTTAATGGCTATAAGCCTCAAAACGCAAGCGGTCGCTATCTTGGAGAAATACCGATGCGAGAAGCCATTGCTCGTTCAGTCAATACAACAGCCGTATCGCTTTTAAACGACATTGGCTTTAGAGATTCGTTCGGCTTTATGGAAAAAGCTGGACTTCCTTTAACTGATAAAGATCGAAACTTATCGCTAGCTTTAGGAGGAACCACAACGACTTTCTCTCCTCTTCAATTAGCGCAAGGCTACTCAGTCTTTGCAAACGAAGGGAAAATGACGAAGCCTTATGCGATTAAAAAGATTCAAATGCGCGGTGGCGAAGAACAAGAACCAGAGATTGAAACAGAAGAAGTCATGAGTCCACAAAACGCGGATACAATGACGTCCATGCTTGAAGATGTTATTGAAAAAAGCTATGGTACAGGAGCTAACGCTCGTTCTTCTAAGGATGCCGCTGGTAAAACTGGTACAACCCAAGATTATGGAGACGCTTGGTTTGTTGGCTATACGGACGAAGCTGTCATCTCTATTCATACAGGGTTTGAAAAACAGAAAACTGATGAGAAAAGAAAGAAATTAACAAGCGGTGGTGGCGAAGACCCTGCTAAATTATTTAAATCTATTATGGATAGTTGGTAAATCT
>NZ_BCVD01000069.1 GCF_001591565.1 Priestia flexa NBRC 15715
TGTCTCAGTCTCTTTTAATCACGCTAACCGACGATGATTTACTTACTTGTTTAAAGATAATGAAGGTTGCTCAGTCGTTGTTTGCTGTTCAATTTGCTCCATCATTTTTAAGTTCTTTTCAATTTTTTGTTCTTCAATTGTTGATAAAGTTGTTGGATGCTTTAAAGCTCCTAACGTAACCACAACTCCTGCTACGATAACAACTGGGGCTACTACTCCTACAATACGTTTAACTACCATGATTATTCCTCCTCAATTATTCTGTACTTTTATCCCACAAACCATGCCTTCTTTTATCTGCGCTTCCTGAAATCGTATACTCATTTCTATCTTGAATGAGGGCTTGTACCCCTCCGTAAAACATCGGATTATCGGTTTGTTTCACATCATATCCGTACGTTTTCAATCGATCTTTCACATCATTTTCAAGTTCTTTTTCAGAATATAGCTTGTCAGAATCAAAGATGACGCGGCTTGACTGCACTGCTTTATCAATCGATTGACCACTGTCAAAATAGTTGCCTAGCACCTGCGTTAACACCTGTGGAATTCGGTTCCCTCCAGGTGTCCCGATTCCCATTACCCACTCATCTTCACCGCGGATAATAGTGGGCGCTGTGAATGTACGTGGTCGTTTACCTTCTTCAATTTTATTAATGCCTTCACCAAAAGTACCAAGCGTGTTGTTTAAAAAGAAGCCTTCGATGTTTTTTCCACTTCCGAAGAAATTACTTAGCGTATTGGTTGTGGAAACAACCGTTCCTTCTTTATCTATTACAACAAAATGCGTTGTACTTTCGTGCTCTTCTACATCGCTAACTTTCGTTTTTTTCGTACGCGTTTCATTAATTTTATTTCCTAATAAACGAACGTAACGATCATCGATCCAGTCTTCAGGAGCTTGCTTAATGAAAGATGGATCAGCTACTTTATCTAATCGATCTTGATAAGACACTTTCGATATTTCACCTAGGTAGTGGTTAAACAAGCTTGGCTTTTCATTCTTTAGTTCCCAAATTTGTTCTTCATCAGCAAGCTTTAGCATTTGAATAAGCGTGACGCCTGAAAACGGCGGTGGAGCACTAATGATGCGATTACCTTTATAGTTCGTTTCTAAAGGCTTTCGCTCTACTGCTTCATAATCGCGCAAGTCTTTTTTTGAAATCTCCGTCCCATCAGCGATTTCATCACCAATATCTCCGCGATAAAAAGCAGAAGCACCTTCTTCTTTAATCGTTGTAAGAGTCTTAGCTAAATCTTTTTGCTTTAAGACTTCTCCCGCTTCAATTGCTTCTTCATTCGGATAAAACTGCTCAAGCTCATCTTCATCTAAGTTTTTTTGATACGAAATCAACCTATCATGAAGATCTTGGTCCACTTTAAAGCCATCTTTTGCGTAAGAAATCGCAGGGTTTATTAACTCACTCATTGATTTTGTTGCATAGTTTTGGTGAATGTATTCCATCCCAGCGACAAAGCCTGGAACACCTTCTTGCTCATCTTTATCTGAATTCGGAACGACTTCGCGGTAATCAATAAAGGTAGAATCTCCATCAGCTGGATCAATCAGCATGCCACCACCTCCACCGACACCGGAGCCATATGGCTCAACAACGCCTAGTGCATAGGAAATCGCAATCGCTGCATCAACAGCAGTACCGCCATTTTTCAGTACATCCATCCCCACTTTTGTTGCGTAAGGGTCGGATGTACTAACGGCATACTCTTTTTTGGGAAATAAAAATTGATACGCTACGACGCTAATAATGAGAGAAAAGATGATAATGGCTACAAAAAGCAATTTTCGTTTTTTCATCATCTTTCATCTCCTTTAGTTGAATTATTGTTGTGTGTATGCTTCTTCTGTATTGTTAGCAGGAGCATCATCACTTTGGTTTTGACGTTCCTGCGATCTCTTCATTACGTGTGTGTGATCAAGTTTAATTTGAAACTTCTTATCCTCTTTTTCTAAACGACCTTCATTTGATGCGTACTTTGTTAAGTCGTTGTAAATTCGTTTCATGCGCCATGGATTATCTGTTGGCGTAGGACTACCTTCTTTAATAATCATCGGAATGACATCTACCGTAGCTTGGCCCTCTTTATTTAAGTTGTACTGAACCATCGCCGTATTTTTTGTACTTGACCAACCTTGGTCAAAGACAAAGTTTCCTAGACTATAGAAGATAATTGAACCATTATAAACATCAAATGACTGTAAAACGTGAGGGTGATGCCCGATGATGATATCTGCACCTGCATCAACCATTGCTTTTGCTAAGCCCTGTTGACGCTCACTAGGCTCTACATCGTACTCTGCACCCCAGTGCGCGTTTACAACAACTAAATCCGCATTTTCTTTCGCTTCTTGAATTGTTTCAAAAATAACATCTGGATCTGCATCTAAAATGCCTGGGTTATTCTTACCGGCCTTCATTCCTGCAACATATACGTCTGTGAAACCAACGGATGCAATCTTCACACCGTCTACTTCTTTATATGAAATATGTTTCGCTTCTTCTTTATTACGACCAGCACCGACATAGTTCATGCGGTTTTTTTCAAAAGATGCAAGCGTATCTTCTAGACCTTTTGTACCGTAATCCATCGCGTGGTTATTCGCTAGGTTTAATACATCAAATCCTGCATTTTTCATTGTTTTTAAATCTTCTTCTTCACTGTATAAGTGAATGCTTTTATCAATCTTCTCGTAAGAATCTTCGTCGTTTGTTAAAATAGGAGACTCATAGTTTCCACTCACATAGTCAGACTCATCAAAGAAAGGCTGAACATTTCGAAAAACAAAATCTTCTCCGTGACGGCTCGTCACTTCTTTGATATGTCGACCCATCATAATATCCCCAACCATCGTTAAGGTGATATCATCACTTGACTCTTTTTTTGCAAGATTAGGATCTTGAAGCGCATCCGAACGCTGAACCCAACCTGCTAGTGCCAAAACAAGGATTAAAATAGGTGTAAGGATAAGTGCTTGTTTTCCACTGCTTGGCTTCGTTCGTTTTATGAACATCAATACTTTTTCCTGAAAGTTTAGCTGCTTTTTCTTCACTGATGTTTGGCCTCCTTTCTTTTAACTTTTTATTAAAATAGATAATAAATTTGCATTACACCAAACGTGATTCCACTTAGCAATACTGTTGTTCCAACCGTTAATGGTACACCTTGCTTTTGCATTGAATTGGCGATTAATCCTGGTACGATAACTCCAATACCACGTAGCTCAAATACTTCAAATGGTAGGACAGGATAGAAATAATCAAAAATGACTTTAATTGCAATTCCTGTAATTAACATTGCGGTGAACTTACGACGTCCATATAAAATAACTACTTTTGAAATACCATAAACAACAATTACATATGTTAGTAAACTGATAACAAATACAACGACAATCATCATTGGCTGATCAAAGATAAGTGCCAAGTACCCTGGAACAATTAACCCTGCAGGTAGTACACCTGTTTTTTCCGTAAAAATTAAGCTGAGAGTTATCCCTAATACAAGGGCAATATATAAATCTGATCCGAACATGAAATGGCCTCCTAGATTAAACTGCTTTTTTCATCGTTTTCATTTCAATAATCGCTTCTACAAGTGGCTCTGCTGAACCATGAATATTTCCGACACCATAGACAATGCGATCTTTTAAATATGGTTTCATGCGCTCAAGAATTTCTTCTGTTGATGCACCTTCCATATCCCAGAACTCTTTCGTTGGTAACGTTCCTTTTGCATACGCATCCGCAATCGGTGAGGTTGTCTGACCAATTGCAATCATCACATCTGCTTCTATATAAGGCATTACGTCAACCGCGAATTGTTCTGTGCGATCGACACGGTCTGGACGGCAGTTCATGATAACAATCGGAAGCTTAGGGCTATAGTTCATAGAATCTACACGCTCCCAAATACGAAGTGTTGATGAAGCATCATTGGCTGCAAATCCATTTACTAAGAAAGCTGGATTACTTGTATCTCCAAACTTCGTAATTCTCATTGCACCTGGATCTGGCTGAGCGTTTAGCATTCCTCTCATTGCCGTTTCTTCATCAATGCCTAGTGCTTCAGCAACAGCTAAACCAATTGAAGCATTATCTGGGAATACCATGTAATCAAACTTACGTAAATACTCTTCAGAAATACGATCATTATCAGCAACGATTACTTTTGTATTTCGCTCCGCTGCAACCTTTTTGTAATACTCTAAATAAGGACCTTCAATTGTAACAAGGTGTCCATTATAAGGAATTGTCGCTAGGAAAGCTTGGGCAACTTCATCTAAAGTTGGCCCCATTACATCCATGTGATCCTCAAGTACGTTTACAATAACGCCCACTTTGGCTTGAATAAGCTGGTTTTGAAATGTAATTTGATAATCTGGCTGAACGGCCATACATTCACAAATAAGTGCTTCGGCTCCCATATCGGCAACTTCATTTACAACGCGTCGTTGCTCTCCAATATTTGGCCCTTCTTTACGACGGATAATTGGTTCTTCTTCTGATGTGTGCCAATAAATCATTCGCGCTTGGGTACCTGTTGTTTTTCCAACTGTTTTGTAACCTGCTTCTTTTACAATTCCTGTTATTAAACGCGTAACAGTTGATTTTCCTCGAATACCGTTAACATTTACTCGAACTGGAATTGAATGCAGTTTACGCAAATGTCTACGATACTCCCAAATGCCATAGCCTAGTAAAAATAAGCAGCATAGGACTATTAAGATCATCTCTTATCCTTCTCCTTCCAAAATAGCGCTGACCGCTAAAATTGTTAGCGTTCATCTGCGATTTCGTTTCTCTTCTCTTTATCTAATTTCATTTTTACGTTTGGGCTCGAGCACCAAATTCAACAGGTCTAAACCTACCACTCGCACGAAGAAACGGTCAATAGCTCAAACGATACATGTTTTTTGTATTGGTTATAAAGGGTCAAGGAGCTTTCACAACGCTGTCGTTTCCAAGCATTTTCTCTAGCATTCGTGACCATTCGCCTAATAGAAGCTCTTTAATCCTTTATTTTTTTTTATATTTTTTACACATTCACATTACGAAGATGCAATATCTTTAATACATGAAACATTCCTGTAATGTAAAACCCATAAAAAGATTACAAATGAATTTAATTTTACTTTTCACTCCATAATCTTTCTAATGTGATTGTTAAAATACTGATTTTTCACTAAAATGAGCATGTTCCTATAGTCATTAAAGAAAAAGTAAGATATATAATTTGATAGACTCATAAAGAGAGTAGTCAGAAAGGTTACACTGACTACCAAATTCACATACATAGACAAACTTTATAACCATTTCTGTTTTAGGAAGATAGATGTTCTTTTTCACGATTGAATTTTAAATATTTTGGGTATAAAGCTCGTAGACAAATATAAATTGCATGACAGAGGTGAATAAATAATAATCGACACGGTGCTTTATTTTTCTTTTACTGCTTTATATATTGCCTTGTTAGGTTGGGGCTTGTTTCTTTATAGAACGCGAACAAGTCATTCTTTTACATATTTTTTATTAGTCGTGATGCTAGGGCTCATTTATGACAACGGTTTATTAGCGATCGGCTTGTTTATTGGTGAAGGATCCACTCTTGAAACGCTAAACCTATGGAGATTTCTAGGTCATGCTTTCTTCACTCCTACTCTTGTACTTTTTGCTTTGGGTATTGGGAGGCATGCGAAACTGCAATGGGCTAAGAAAAACGTTACTCTTTATAGCTTTCTCCTTATTACCATTACCTTAATCGTGTATGAAATCACAGAGATTATGCATCAAACCCTTCAACCAGTCGTCGAATATGGCATACTTCGTTATACGCTAGTTGGCGGGCACAGTGGACCACCAATTATGGTTTTAATCGTGACGTTTATTTTACTTTTAGTAAGCATTTCACTTTTTCGCCATACTAAATGGAATGTGATGCTGATTGGAGTTGTTTTAATGATTGCAGGAAGTGCTATTCCACTTCCGATCGAGAGCGGTGCCGTAACAAATACATTCGAACTTATTTTTATGACAGCACTAATGATGACAATGTCAAAATTCCTTCTAAAAGAAGCAGGATAACTCTTGCTTCTTTTTTTCTAGTTTGATATAGTTTTCCCTACCGAACGTTAGGTAAATTGAAGAGGAGAATGTAAAGAATGGAACATTCATCAACTGTTGACAGAATAAAAGCTGTGGCAATGACAGCTTTTGGCGAAAAAGGCTACACTGACACTTCTTTAGCTTATATTGCCGAGCAAGTAGGCATAAAGAAGCCTTCGTTATATGCACATTTTAAAAATAAAGATGAGCTTTTTTTAGCTACGGTCGATGACTTAGTAGCTGTTTTCACTCAAAAGATGCAGAAGATCTTTGATGAACATAAAGATGCATCCGCTCCAAATCAGTTAAAGCAGTTTTTATTTCAGCTTTGTTTTGCGCTACAAGAAAATAACTTTGGACAAATGTATAGACGTTTAATTATGTTCCCGCCTTCTCACTTGCAAATCTTTGTAAAGGAGCGCTTTTTAACAAGCGAAGAGTTATCTGATCGATTATTAACATCCATCTTTGAACAAGGAATTGCAGAAGGAACAATGCGAGACGAGAAAATTGACCGCTACATTAACAGCTTTTATTGCTTAGCGGATGGGTTATTTATTCAGCGCTTTTACTACGATCAAGAGCGCTATTCTACCAAAATAAAAGATGCTTGGAACGTTTTTTGGTTAGGAATTAAAAAGGAATAAAAGAATGTTAAAGGAGTTTTATCCATGGCTTGGATTTATTTAATTATTGCAGGTTTGTTTGAAATTGTGTGGGCAATGGGCCTAAAGTATTCAGAAGGCTTCACTCAGCTTTTGCCTTCTGTTGTAACCTTAATCGCAATTGTCATTAGCTTTTTCTTTTTTTCAAAAGCATTAAAAGACATTGCAGTTGGGACTTCTTATGCCATTTTTACAGGTATTGGCGCAGCAGGAACAGCCATCATTGGCATGGTTGCTTTAAATGAAGATGCGAGCTTAACCAGAATCTTTTTCTTAGTGTTAATGCTTGTTGGTATTGTTGGTATTAAGCTGGTATCGAGTGATGATGTAAAGGAGGAAGGCTAATATGGCTTGGATTGCTTTAATTGGAGCAGGAATATGTGAGGTTGGGTTTGTTATTTTTTTAAAACTGTCAGATGGTTTTAAGCGCCTGCTTCCTTCTATTGGGTTTAGCGCATTTAGCCTTGCCAGCTTTTATTTACTTTCCTTAGCTCTACGAGACATTCCAATCGGGACTGCGTATAGCATTTGGACTGGTGTTGGGGCAGTAGGAAGCGTATTATTAGGGATGTTTCTCTTTAATGAAAAGAAAGATTGGAAGCGTCTTTTATTTATCTCCTTTATTGTCATTGGCGTAATTGGGTTAAAATTCACTTCTTAACAACATAATCCATGCTATAATGAACTTGTATTGATTCTTTGACTAGGAGACGATGACCATGAACCTTGGTTTTGGAGAAATTGCGCTGATTGTCTTTGTTGCTTTGCTTTTATTCGGCCCAAAAAAGCTTCCTGAGCTTGGAAAAGCAGCAGGAAAAACGCTGCGAGAGTTTAAGCTTGCTACCAAAGGAATGATGGAAGACGATGAAGATGATAAGACAAAGAAAACACAAAAGCAAGTATAACCCTACTTCTTAGTCATAACGCATAAACAAAGCAGATGCCCATGTAGACATCTGCTTTTTATTTACTGCTTTTGCTGACCTTCTTTTAAGACAGTTTCCCAAAATCCTGGTGTATACTCAAAGCTAAATTTCTTTGCTGCTTGTACAATTTTAACATTCAGCTCTTGCTTAATATCTTCACGTTCTGAGGCGCATGCGGCTTGAGCTGCGCTCTTCACTTTCGGAGATAGCCTTTGCAGAAGCTCTTCAACAGCTTTTTCATCATCTTTTTTCACTCGTTCAATTAATTTATAAAGAGTTGTCATGTAACATCACTTCTTTCTTAAATCACTTGAAAGATTTTCTATAGTTTCTTCCAGCTGTTTAATATTCGTTTCAACCCTCACTAACAAATAAAACGAGACCACAACAGGAAAGCCAACTTGATTAATAACGGATAACCATTCAACCATGTGCATCCCTTCCTTCTAATTGTTGTTTTAATCGCATAAGTGAGCTCCGATACTTAAATGAAATGGCCTGTGGAGAGACGTGAAAAAAAGAAGCAATTTCACCGTTCGTCCATCCTTCAACAATACGAAAATGCAGAATAAGCTGCTGCTTCCACGGTAAGGATACGAGCGCTTTATAAAGCGCTTCATCTTCGATTTGATTGCTTAAAAATGATCTATTCCACCAGTCCCGATCCACTACACCAAGCGTTTCGCCGTATGTTCGCTGTTCCTCTTTCACAACCGGCTGATCCAAGCTTTTTACATAGTGTGTCTTCTGATAAAGCTGCACTTTATCCCGTACAAAGTGCTTACACAACGTTGAAACATAAGCCAAAAAGCGAATTTCACTGTAAAACTGTTTGAATGCTTCATCTACTAACGACGCATATTGCTCGCTCTTGTGATGAAACGTCATTTGTAATAAGTCGTAGTGACAATCGTTTTTTAAAAAATTTTTTAATAAAGGAGAAGAAAGTGCTGCTCGATGTTTCCAGTAAAATGTAGAAAAAGATGTTTCTAAATACGGGGGGATAAGATGATGTACAGATTGATTAACCATATAAGTAACCTCCTATTTTTTTAAATATAGTAGATAAAAAGGGAAAAGCTGAGAAAAAAACAACAAAATAAGAACATTTGTTCTTGTTTATATTAAAGGATAGGTACACTAAAAGTCAAACTGTGGTTTTAAATCATGTTATTACCAATTAGTTAATTAAATATGTTAAAATATGGATATAAAAAGGGGTTATAATGACAAAAAATCTATCGTTCATGGGAAAAGTAACATTTTGGATTGGCTTCTTCTTTTTTGTGTTTAGCTTTTCTTCTCTTTTAGGAGATACCGACTTTAAAGAAGTAGTCCCTACTACTTCAATTGGGCTTATATATTTTTTACTTGGTGGCGCTTTGTTACTTGGGAGCCGTTTATTTCAAAAATCAACAAAGAAGCAGAGGTAATTCCCCTGCTCCTTTGTTTGTATCTATTAGTTATCGTTTGGAAAAACAAGTCCCAGCTGACTACGAACCTTGTCCATCACACGCATTGTTGTATATGAATTTTCAAATGAGTTTACAGCTGATTCTGTTTCGCCGCTGTTTAATAAATCAATAAATTCTTTTACTTCATAATACATTGGCGGATGGCTTTGCTCGACTGTG
Organism: Priestia flexa NBRC 15715; assembly: GCF_001591565.1. Taxonomy (GTDB): domain Bacteria; phylum Bacillota; class Bacilli; order Bacillales; family Bacillaceae_H; genus Priestia; species Priestia flexa. Next base: position 9,348 of record NZ_BCVD01000069.1, read on the forward strand.
AGTTCTTCTACCGACCCATCGTTGTAGCGAATTTCTACCTTTTCAGCAGTATGAATTTTATCGATAATCATGCTTCCTTTTTCACCTTGAATTTCGCTTGGCAGGTGTGAGTTTGTGATTTTAGAGTACATCACAACAGCGTCTTTATCATCATATGATAGGGCTACAGTACCTTCTCCATCAACACCTGACTCCAGCATCACTCCGGTTGCCTTAACTTCTTTTGGAGCACCAAATAATGCAATCAGCGGATATAAGCAGTATACGCCCAAGTCCATAAGAGAACCGTTGGCGAATTTAGGGTTAAAAGCGTTTAGCACAATGCCTTCCTTGTATTTATCATAACGAGAAGAGTATTGGCAGTAGCTCGCAAAGTAGCGACGAACGGGACCAATTTTATGTAGATTTTCTGCAATGACTTTAAAGTTCGGAAGAAGCGTAGATTTCATTGCTTCCATTAATAAAACATTGTTGTTTTTTGCAGCTTGAATCATTTGCGTTACTTCCGTAGAATTGGCTGCAAGCGGTTTTTCACATAGAACATGCTTGCCGTTCTTCATGAATAGAATTGCTTGTTCAGCGTGATACGTATTAGGTGACGCAATGTAAACAGCATCGAGTTGATCGCTCGTAGCCATTTCTTCCAAGTTAGTAAACGTTGTGGTTACGTTGTATTTAGAAGCAAATTCCTGTGCGCGCTCTTCTGTTCTTGAGTACACAGCGGTTAATTTGAAGTCTTCTACGTGACTTGCTGCTTCTAATAATGATTCTGTAATCCAGTTTGTTCCGATGACGCCAAAACGAATCATTTTATTCACTCCTTTTTTACATATACGTCCTATTGTAGCCTGATTCAAATTAAAAGTGCAATGAAATCGTTTTAATATTTCACATTGAGAAGAATATAACTTTCTTTTCATATTTATAAAACATTCTCTTTGCTCGGTGTGATTTCCATTTCAGATTGTTCCCTTTCCGCAGAGCGAGCGCTGAGCTTCCTCGTATACTGCGGGGTCTCAGCTGTCTCACTAGTCCCGCAGGAGTGGCTCATCCTTCATTTCAATCATGAGGCTTTTGAATAAGACAAATCTTTAATGTGATTACTCTCTCCACTTCCCATGATATCCTGATCTTTATGTTCACTAACACGTACTTTTCCTTTACATACGAAAAAAGCAAGTTGGCATATCGCCAGCTTGCTAGGTTTCGTCACTTTGTTCTTTTCGCTTACTGAGTCGTCCTTCTTTACGCACAGCTTCACGGAGTAAAAATTCAATGTGTCCGTTGACGCTTCGAAATTCATCTTGTGCCCAGCGCTCTAATAGCTTATAGAGCTCAGGGTCAATTCGCAGTGGGAAACTTTTCTTTTTTGCCATTCCTTCTCACAACCAATTAGTATAAGCTACCTGTATTCACCACAGGCTGTGTTCCTCGATCTGAAATAATTGCGATCATCAAATTGTTGACCATATTGACTTTACGCTCTTCATCTAAATCTAGTATACCATCTTGTTCTAATTGCTCAACTGCCATTTGTGCCATTGAAACTGCGCCTTCAACAATTTTCTTACGGGCTGATAAAATAGCTGTTGCCTGCTGCCTTTGTAGCATGGCGCTTGCAATTTCTGTTGAATATGCTAAGTGCGTTAAGCGCGCTTCAATAACTTCTACACCAGCAACCTCAAGACGATCTTGCAGCTCTTTTGCTAATTCATCAGAAATTTCATCTGCATTTCCACGAAGCGTAAGCTCTACGTTTTCAAACGTATCGTAAGGATAACGCGTCGCTACTGCTCGAATCGCTGTTTCACTTTGAATCGCCACAAACTCTTCATACGAATCTACATCAAACACTGCTTTGGCAGAGTCTACTACTTTAAAAACAACAACTGCGGCAATCTCAATTGGGTTTCCTTCTACATCATTTACTTTTAACTTTTTACTATTAAAATTTCGAACTCGTAATGAGATGGTACGTCTAATTGTTAGCGGAACGGTTACGAACAAACCGCTGTTACGAATGCTTCCTAAGTATTTTCCAAAGAAAATAACAACTTGAGATTGATTCGGCTGTACAACCGTCACACCGGAAGCTAACAATCCACCAATAGCAATAAGCGGAAGTCCTATAAGCGGCACTTCTTGAATGAGCATAAAAACACCGCCAATGATGGCTACTAAAATCAACAGAATGCCCACAAAACCATTTAAAATCCACGCTTGACGCTCCTGCAAAGTAATCTCCCCTTTGTAATTATATCTTTTTCATATTATTATGATATCACTTTTAGAAATAAATGTAAATATAAAACTGGATAATCTAGCCTATCCTAAAAAATGCTAAGCTCTCTAAATTTAAGGAATGGATATCTTTCAGCAACATTGTTTTCACAGTCAATAAAAAACCTGAACGATTAAAGCTGAATTACTTATGTCCCAGCCTCATTATATGTATATAAAAATTATCGTTTATGCACTTTTTTTATACATCCGTGATTTAACAGGCTTTCTTATCAAGAAATAAGGGTTCCCTATGAATAAAAAGCAACGTATTTATACATTAAAATAATTAATTTCTATATTCTCTTATACATCATTTCCTATTAAGCCATTCGTAATTTTTCTAAAAGCCAAATGCATCCATTTAATTGCAGCTGTCATGACAACAATGACCATGATAATTTTAATAACCATTTGAATGAATCCATTTTCAATATAATTTTGCAGCATCTGACTACCGATATAAAAGCAACCGACTGCAAATCCAATGGTCATGATAAAAGTGGCAGCAACTCCAATACGCTGTTGCCAAGTTAGCTTTTCCACCACTTCTCGATTTGCCACGACAACATAAATTAAAACAAAAATAAATATTAATAGAGAAAACAAGTCTTCCATTCTAGTCGCCTCCCCTTCTTTATCCAAATTGTAACATATTAAGTTCTTTTTTGAAGTTAACATAGTTTTTTTCGAAAAAAAGGTTTCTTTTTAAAGAAAAAGTGTTATACTAGGTATATTATTTCTTGTTCGGTGTTAGAAATAGAAAGACTTTCTTTAAAGTGATTTTTATTGAAATTGAGCAGAGATAGTAATATATTCGTGGATTGTTCCACACAGGAGGTACTACAATGGTACAAGGTAAAGTAAAATGGTTTAATGCAGAAAAAGGTTTTGGATTCATCGAAGTTGAAGGTCAAGACGATGTATTCGTACACTTCTCAGCTATCCAAGGCGACGGTTTCAAAACACTTGAAGAAGGTCAAGACGTATCATTTGAAATCGAACAAGGCGCTCGTGGACCACAAGCTGCTAACGTTCAAAAGTAATAATTTAGAAGCACTCACTCTGTGAGTGCTTCTTTTTTTATCCAATTAATAGCTGATTCTCTTTCCAAAGAGCTGTCAAATTATGATCAGCTAAGCGTTGATGTGTCTCCTTCACACTAACCCACCGTTTTTGAGCATAAACAAAACGTGTCTCTGGAATTTCAGTCCATATCTCTGGCATTGACTGCACGTTTAAAAGTACGAAGTTTGCTTCATTTCCCTCTTCAATTCCATATTTCCTTTTTCCAATTAATCTTGCTGGAATACTAGTAATCATTCGAAGAAGCTGCTTTTGTTCTTCGGGACTCCCCATGTGAGCAACATATCCTGTTAACAAGCCAATTTGTAATAAGTCGGCTTTTCCAAACGGATGAAACGGATCATGAACGTTATCTGAAGCGGTCGCTACGGGAATAGCTGACTTTTGAAGTTCCTTAATTCGCGTTACTCCTCTTCGAATAATTCCTCGGTCTTCACGCCCTTGTAAATAAAGGTTCGCAGCCGGAAGCGTTACGGCCCCAATTTTAGCATCACGCATTAAAGTTAAAATTTTCTGAACTTTCTCTTCGTCCATTCCTGCTAATGAACATAGGTGACCAGCTACTACTTTTCCCTCCATCTTATGAGCAATGGTTTGCTCTGCCAAATAAATGATCGTGTCGATATTAGGGTTATCACTTTCGTCAATATGCAAATCCAATGGCAAATCATACTTTTTAGCGAGAGTAAACAAGGCATCTATATCTTCGTTAGGATGACTAGCTAAATGAGGACAGCCTCCAATTGCATCAATTCCCAACTCTGCTGCTCTCTCAACTTTTCTCATAATATAGTCATCATGTGTGTTTACCGACCCAAACAATGGAACAAGCTGAATTTCCATATATGGACTGAGCTCATCTCGTGCATCTGCTGCTGCTTGAAGCCCTCTAAATAGAATATCTTCTTCTAATAAACAATTAAAATCGATATGTGTGCGAATAGCTGTCGTTCCATTTGCTAATGCCTGTAGTGCTGTTTTTACAATACGCTGTCTAATTTCTTCTTCAGAAAACAACGCAATGCTAGACGCATAGTTTTCAACTGCTTCAGATAGTGTACCAGAAAGGTTGGGCACTTGAGGTAAAGAGTGCGCTTTATCCAAATGCATGTGCATATCTACAAAACCAGGTAGCATAACTCTCCCTTGAGCGTCTAAAGCCGTTTCTTTCCCCAAAACATCTGCGTGCAGCTCTTCAAACTCATCATCTTCCATATAGCCGTTTTGTAACACAATTGAGGTATATATTCCATCTGTAATTTTCACTTCAAAAAGTGCATGATCATGAATTAGCGGTAATCGGACGTTAACCAAATGTAACAATCTTAACCCTCTCCTCTATAATCTTTTCTTTTTTTGCAAGCGATACTATTCCTTCAGCCTATCGGGGAGCTGAAGCTCTTGTTTGCACTAATTCGCTAAATTACCTAAAATACCTTCTTTTTCTTTCAATAAATCGGTTGATTACTCGACAAATTTAAGCAAAAAAAAGAAGCAGTGTCCCCACACTGCTTACACAAAGAAAATGCTAGAAAATAGATAAATGTACTTCCAATGGTTAATGAGGGCTTGCAGAAATGCTAAAGCGTGTAGCTTCGTCTCCCTCCGCTAGCTTTTCTCCCCAGAAAGCTAGCGGCACACCCAACGACAAGCATACACAATAGATACAATAAGAAAAAGCCCAAAGCAAAGGTAGGCATCTCATAATAGATGAGCAAAAACCTACCCGCCTGGGCTTTTATCCCTTCGGTGTCATGCCGTTCTGTCGAAAACATTAAGCATGTAAATCGCTTGGACCAGACCTTTTCATGATGAAAAGCGGGAACCTAGATTTACTTTTTACTCATAGTCTTGTTATTTACGGTAACAAGGTAGAAACGTTCGATCCATATTATCAAACATATATGAGTGACCGTATTCAGCTTTTTCTTGATATAAAGATACCTCGTTTCGACATGCTTGTCAACAATAAAAACGAATATTTTAATTCACAATTAGTAATTCGTTCGTTTTTTATGTAAACTCAACTAGTTTTGGAGCAATTAATTTATTTGCTTTTCTCTCCCCACACATCTTCATAAATGAGATGTTCTAAAGAGCGGCGCTGAGCCCAATTCGCTTGCTCTAAAATCGGTTTTTCTGGATAATTTTCCGTATATCCGACGGACATGAGGGCTACAGGATCAATATGCGGTGGAATATTTAAAATGTCTCGCACATCATTTTTCTTATAAAAGCTCACCCATCCCATCGCAAGTCCCTCAGCGTAAGCAGCAAGCCACATGTTTTGAATGGCACAGGCCGTTGACATAATATCCGTCTCAGGTATTGAGTTGCGTCCTAGAACATGGGAACCGCCTCGCGTTGGGTCACATGTTACGCAAATCGTAAGCGGCGCTTCTTTCAGCCCTTGAATTTTCAACTCTAAAAAATTTTTTTCCTTTTGGCCTTCATAATGAATAGCTAATGCTCGCCTCTCCTTGTCAGCTGCCCACGCTAATTTTTCTTTTACGCTATCAGATGAAATTAAAATAAAATTCCAAGGCTGCATAAACCCGACAGATGGACCGTGGTGAGCAGCATTTAAAATACGATTAATTTTTTCTTCTGATACTTCTTTAGATAAAAACGTTCGAACATCTCGTCGACCATAAATAGCTTTATACACTGCTTCTTTTTCTTCATGATTAAGCATGACTTTTTCACCTCAATTTTTCAACTAGGGTATGTCAATCTATGATATTTAAGCCCTACTAGATGAAAATACAATAAGGAGTGTGATACAAATTCGTGCATTAGCGTTCCTTTTTGACCCAATAAGCAAGTAACCCCATCTAATCGGCTAATAAATAAAGCACAAAGGAAAAGGTAACTATCATTACCATCACCTTCATGCTTTAGATGATTACCTATACCGTTGTAACGACTTCTTTATTCAGAAAGTTCTTTATTTTCCCATTCTAACATGCAGTATTTTATTTGTATATACTATTGTTTGACACTGCAAATATACAAAAATGCTTGGAGTTCACACTGCATTTGCTTTAAGTGTGGCATGGCTTTTTGCAATAACTTTTCATGTTGTTTCTTATAGCTTTCAAACAACATTTTTTCAACCTTCACCTTTTCTTCATACAGAACATCTATTTTCTCTTCATTTCCCTCCAAAGAGATTGGATTCAGCATGGCAAGATCATAAATAGGTTGTCCATATTCTAATTTATTTAAAATGGAGCGTAATAACGCTTCATCATGAACATCTAATTCATATAAATAGTTTAGTAAACTTCCAAGTTCATCAATTATAGTTAAATCGAGTTCTGCCTTCTGGACATTCGCGCCTTCTACATATTGAAAGCAAGTTGTATTAACAGTTTCATATAACGTTTCCACCCTTTTGAGCGCTTCATCAATTGTCATGTAATGACCTCCTATACAGCATGGTTCATACAATTCTATGATGCAAGAGTTCATTTCATTACGTTCCTCAGCGGAAAATATCGATAATTTCTTCAATAACAGCAGCAGGATCTTCTTCTTGGGCAAATGACTTTATTTCAGTAAATGTAGGCTCAAAAAATTGATTATTTACCTCTTCAATATATGAGTAAACCTCTTTTGTTGCTTTCTCATTGTCTGAGAAAGACCATCTCTGCAGTTCAAAACCTTCCGAAGCATCTTCAACAGCTATAGGGCAACCGTTATCGGTCATTCCAAAACAGTACATCGGAGTCTTTCCACTTGTACAGATATCCTCTTGCCTGTTATGAATCTCGCCTTTATCTCCCCAGGCGGCAATTACTAAATGTGCACGATTAACCGCTTGAGTCAGATATTGGTTCGTTCCAATTCCAACGGCTTCCTGCTTTGAGAGTTTCGCTAATAATGTCTTATCTTCAGCTTGATAGCTAAACAAATAGACAATTTCTAACGAACCAAAGCCCCACCGTTGTGCTAACTGCATACATTTCTTTAGTTCCTCTTCACTTTGTTGAGTGCCTGTATTCATTGGAGATGACAAGATGAACGTTACGGTTCGATCATTTTTTTCACTCCAAGCTACTTTAAAAGAATATTGATATATTCCCTCTTCATCAAATATCGCTTCTCTTTTCACTTCCTAATCACCCTCTTCTCTATCATTTCATTCTATATGTATTTTGAAATAACAAAGGCATGACAACTTTTCTGTCTTTTCGGAAAAAATTATTTCCTCTTCTCATACATGCATTTTACAGCTATAAATCACATTCATCTATTGGTACAAGCCGTTGTTAAATTAGATAATTTTTAAAAAATGGTCTATAATAAGACCATATATTTTGATAAAGAGAGGATTTTGTAAGTGGCGAATACACATACATTTACAAAAGGTGAAGAGATTGCGAATGCAATCACGCACGGAATTGGGGTCATTTTAAGCATTGTCGGACTCACTCTTCTTATTGTATTTTCTTCATTACAAGGTACACCTTGGCATATTGTTAGCTTTACGATTTATGGAATTACCATGTTATTACTATATGTATCATCAACGCTTGTTCACAGCTTTCCTGAAGGCAAGGTAAAAGATTTATTTGAAATCTTTGATCATTCCTCGATTTATTTATTTATCGCTGGAACCTATACACCGTTTTTATTCGTCATTGTGAAAGGAACAATGGGCTGGACCCTTTTTGCCGTTGTCTGGGGGATTGCAATTGCAGGAATTGTGTTTAAAGCATTCTTCGTAAAAAAATTCCTCTTTATTTCAACAGTCCTATACGTGTTAATGGGTTGGATGATTGTCTTTGCATGGAACTCTTTAAAAGCAACATTAGAGACACCAGGCTTAGTATTGCTTGTTATTGGCGGAGTTCTTTATACAATCGGAGCTATTTTCTACGTATGGCGAGGCTTTCGCTTCCATCACATGATTTGGCATTTATTTGTACTTGGGGGCACAGTTACACATTTTCTGGCCGTTCTTTTATATGTATTACCGGTTGCGATTCAATAAAAAAGAGGCGATTTATCGCCTCTTTTTTATGGTCAAGACCCACCCGGTGTTACCAGTTGCTCACCTTGATACATTTCATAGACATACGGATTTTTTGGGCGGGCAATCGACTCAACTTTTTCTATCTTTAGGTACGGTAATGAAGCGCCATTATATGCTTCTTGGCCGATGGTTCCTTTTACTTTAATCCACTCGTCCGTTTCAAGCTTAGCAGCATCCGAAATGGTTGAAAGGGTTCCGTATACCGATGCATCCGCTACGCAGCAAGATAAACCAAATCGAGCGACTACGAATTGGTCCTTTTTAAACCCCTCTTCTCGATACACAAAGCCTTTTATTTCAATCGTCTTGCCAACAAATTTCCCAACGTTTGTCTCGATGATATTCATGATTGGAATATATTCTTTATCACTTACTACAATATGATCTTGCTTGACTAGCTTAGCTTCTAATTTTTCATAATAGCCTTCTGGTGCCTGCTGAGGTACGAAGCCTTCCGGGTGTTCTAAAGGAACTTCTCCATCTTCCTGCGGTTCTTCTACTTCCGCTCCTAGTACTTGATTCATATACTCTTCTAACTCGGCATCTGCGTTTTCCTGCAATTCTTGACGCTGCTCTGGCGTGGGCGTTTCTTTCACTCCTTCTGCAAACTTAATCCCTCTTTTTTCAGCCACAGAACTTCCTAATGAATGGTTAGGCAATAAAAAGCCAGTCATAATTGGCAGTAAGAATAAGAGGTAAATGAAGAAGGTCTTAAACTTCCCTTTTTCAAAATGATCATGCTCGCAAGCGCAGCTTCCCCCATCCTCTACCTTTATGCTGCTTCGCCAAATTTGCACAACTCCTAGGAGAAAGAATGTAATGCTAGAAAAATAAATAAACGGCATCATTTTCGGAGCAATAAAGTAAACCATTTGCTCCGTTAAAATAAGCTTAAACATTAAAAGCGCAAACCCAATTAAGAAAATGCCTCGGATATAGGTGATAAACTGTTCATCAATTCGCTTCATAATATCCTCCTCATCCCATTAACCATCCATAAACCATCACAACTCCGTAAACAATAACCGTAATCATTAGAATAAACCGGATAGCAAACTTCTTTTTGAAAAAGGCAAATAGCATAATTGTATTTTTCAAATCAATCATGGGTCCATATACTAAAAAGGCAAGCAACGCAGTCGGTGTAAACGTATGAGCAAAAGATGACGCAACAAAAGCATCTGCTTCCGAACACAAGGAAAGCACGTAGGCAAATCCCATCATGACTGCAGAGGATACGTATTCATTGCTGGCTAAGCTGACAAGAACCTGCCGATCCAAAAACGTTTGAAACAGGCTTGCAACGAGCGCTCCAAATAATAAATATTTTCCCATATCAAAAAATTCATCGCTTGCATGATAAAGCGTTTGCTTCAGACGATTTCCTTTTCCATGATCTGAATGAACGTGGACGTGAACATCCTTAAGCTGATTTTGATTACGAAACGTCCAATAAATTGCTAACCCAATGAGTAAACAAACAATCACAGCAAGCCCCATTCGACTATATACGATAGATAAATCTGATTGAAATGCATAAAACGTAGAAGCAAATACAATTGGGTTTAGAATGGGTGCTCCTACTAAAATAACCATTCCAACATGCAGGGGCATTCCTTTTTTAAGCAGCCTTCTTACAACTGGAATAATAGCGCATTCACAAACCGGTAAGATAGCGCTGACTACAACGGCTGATACGAGTGCAAGATACGGATTTTTTGGAATCATTCGCTGAATCGCTCGCTCTGATATGAACACTTGAATAAGTGCTGATGCAAACACACCGAGCAAAATAAATGGTATAGCTTCAAAAACGATGCTTAAAAAGATGGTATTGACGTTCAATAAAGATGTGGGAATAGCTAAGTTACTTGTATCTATATCAACAAAGAAAAAACAATACCCAAACAACAGCAGCAGCAACACTCCAACTAACTCTTTACTTACTTTTGATAGCGTCATACTCTATCATCCACCTCCGGCTGTTCTATCATTTCAATTAAGTATTTTTATGTGAATCTATTAACTACCATATGAGGAATAGTAGAGTATTTATGCTAGAAATCATAAAA
>NZ_BCVD01000070.1 GCF_001591565.1 Priestia flexa NBRC 15715
TCAGTATCTGGAAGGTGTTAGCATGTTTGAATGCAATAAAAACAGGGTAATATCAGTATTGAAGATAAAAGACAGTAATGTTCACAAAGAACTAATAGAGGTTTTCGTATGATTAAAATTTTAGCAAAAACAAAAGAAGAGCTTTTGACCAACTTAACAATTGACGAGCTACAGGCTCATCCGTCAATTGATTGGTACTGGATTGACTTTTATAACCCAACAGAACAAGAGCAGAAAGCCCTTGAAGAGAAATTTGATTTTCATCCACTTGCCGTCGAGGATTGTTTAACCCAAGGTCAAAGGGCGAAATTCGAAATTTATGATGAACACTATTTTTTAGTATATTATGCGCTGCATAAAGAAGAGTTAGAAAACTTAGAAGTGTCGGCGTTTATTGGAGATAACTTTGTTGTTACGTATCATGTCGATAAGTTAAAAAGCGTAGCTAGAGTGGCAAATCTTGTCGAGAAAGACCCAAACATCGTAGAGAATGATCCGTGGGAAATTATTTATGAGCTGCTTGATCATACAGTTGATGAATACTTTCCAACACTTTACCAATTAGAAGATCAAATTGATGATATTGAAGACAATGCAAAAAATGAAACAATGGATGAACTAATGAGAAATCTATATGATATTCGAAGCGATTTATCGCGAATGCGTAGAATTTTAAATCCAATGCGTGATTTAATTTACCGTATTATGTCCACAAATGCATTAAAAGAAAAGGAACAGGTGCGTTATTTTAATGATATCTATGATCACCTGTTAAATATGATCGAAATCATGAATGCTAGTCGAGATTTATCAAATGATATTCGAGAAAGCTTTATGTCGATTAACTCGGACAGAATGAATTCCATTATGTTTACACTGACGCTGATGTCAGCTATCTTCCTTCCTCTTACATTTATCGCAGGTTTATATGGAATGAATTTCTCCTATATGCCAGAGCTAGCTGGTAAATATAATTACTTTATTGTACTCGGGATTATGATTGGACTTGTAGGCGTTATGGTTTTTGCTTTTTACAAAATGGGATGGTTTAAATATCGAAAAGGTCCTAAGTTATAAATATCAATTTGATGGCAAAAGTCTTATCCACATGTGGATAAGGCTTTTTTGGTGTACTATAAAAAGAGAAAGGATTGATGCGAATGGTCAAAGGGCTAAGAATGACGCTGCGATCAGTCATCATTTACTTGTATGTATCGTTGTTTTAATGTCATTATTATTAACCGATTTATTAGTCAGTAACTCAACTGAGGAAAATGTTCGTAATCAAAAAGCTGAGAAAGCGACAGATGTGGCTAAAATTGTCGCAAACTCCAGTGAGGTAAGAAGAGGCTTAGCAGAAGAAAATTCAGAAGATATTCAAGCATATACTAATTCCATTCAAAAAGAGCTAGGTGTATTATTTATTGTGGTCATGAACATGGACGGAATTCGTCAATCTCATCCCAACGAAGCTAAAATTGGAAAACACTTTGAAGGTGGGGATGAAAGAAGAGTCCTAAAAGGTGAACGGTATACGTCGGTTGCAAAAGGGACGTTAGATGAATCACTAAGAGCGTTTGTACCTGTTTATAATGAGCGTAATGAACAAATTGGTGCGGTAGCTGTAGGGATTTCACTGGTTCAGGTCGAGCAAGCTGTTCAGGAAGGTCATCGACGCATTTTAATTGGGTCTCTTTTCGGATTATTAGTTGGGATTATCGGTGCTGTCCTATTGGCAACCTACATTAAGCGAACGTTATTTGGTTTAGAGCCATCAAACATTGCCAAAATTCTTGAAGAAAGAAGCATGATGTTGCAGTCAGTGCGAGAAGGTGTTCGTGGAGAACGAATGACGTATGGAACGATTGGTCGCCCTGTTTATGCGTACATTTATAATGAGAAGCAAAAGCATGTATTAAGTAATTACCTATCATAGGAGCCAACGAGCCGCTGCCTGACATTTTCACTTTGCGAGTATATTTTTATAAAAAAACAGGTGTTTTTTTAGTTGCAAACGTTTAACATAAAGGGTAAAGAAATGGATTTAATTGAAGATAAATTACTTTTTTACCCTGATATCATAAACTATAAAAATAATAGGTGGATAAACATTGATAAAAGATGCTCGTAAAGCAGCACTGAAAATTGCAGTGATGTACATTATAACGGGAGCCGTATGGATTCTTATTTCTGATAAGTTATCTCGTATTCTTGCTCAAGATAAGTTTGAATTATATATCTTTTTTCAACAGTATAAAGGCTGGTTCTTCATGTTGGCGACAGGTATTATTCTATACGGGTTAGTCTATCGTCGTGCATATTATTTGCTTCAATCACAGGATGAATTATCAAAAAAGGATTATGAACTTCTAACTAGCCATGAACATTATCAATCGTTATTTCAGCATAACCCGGATGCAGTATTTGAGATTAGTAAAGAAGGTCAAGTTCTCTCTACTAACCCTGAAGGTGAAAAAATAACGGGTTATTCAAGATTACAGCTAAAAGGAATGAAGACCTCAGAATTAATCGCTGATGATGATCAAAGCCTTTGTCATGAACATTTTCGTAATGTTTTAAAAGGCAAAAGCGCTAAATATGAATTAAAGATTGTGAACCAACAAGGTCAAGTTCGACTATTAAGAAGCTCATTATTACCAATTATCGTCAACGGCCAAGTAGTCGGCGTATTTATGATTGCTAGAGATATTACGAACTATCGTCGAGATGAAGAGCTTATGATTGCTTCTGAGAAAATGTCTGTAATTGGCCAGCTAGCAGCTGCCGTTGCCCATGAGGTAAGAAATCCGCTGACTTCATTAAAGGGATTTGTACAAGTGATGCAGGCCACAAAGCAAGTGGATGATCGTTACTTAGACATCATGATGGCTGAAATTGACCGAATTAATTTAATTTCTAGTGAAATGCTGATTTTAGGTAAAAAACAGCATGTAGCTTTTGAAGTAACTAACTTAAATGAAGTATTGAAGCAAGTGTTAATCTTAATGGAAGCGCAAGCAAATTTCAATAATATTTCTCTCGTTGCTCATTATGATTCAAAGCGGGACCTGTACGTTATGTCAGATCCTAATCAGTTGAAGCAGGTATTCATTAATATTATTAAAAATAGTATCGAAGCAATAATTAATCAAGGTGAGATTATTGTAACGTTAGCTGAAGAAGAAGGTAGTGCCGTTATTCAGTTTCGGGATACGGGAATTGGCATGAGTGAAGAGAGAATTGAACAAGTTGGCACACCTTTTTATTCAACAAAAGAAGCAGGTACAGGATTGGGACTAGCCGTTTGTTTTAAAATTATCGAGCGTCATCAAGGTCAGATTGAGTTTGAAAGTGAAAAGGGAAAAGGAACATTGGTAACGGTGTCAATGCCTTTAGCTAGTGAGTAGAACATGTAAGGAACCCGCCTTTATGAAGGAGGGTTCTTTTTCATTAGTTAATCGATTAAATCACAGACTGTTTACTATCATCTATGAATGTTTTCTTCTTCATTTTTGCTTTGCCACTCCATGATAAATTCGTCCACATACGAAGCAGCTGTTCTACAGGGCCGACTTTAAACTTACGTAAATAAAGCAAGCTGGAAACGAGCTGAATGAAATAGATTGTCGTACATAGTGCAATACCTTTAATCATGCCAAATGTTCCGAATTGTCCTAGGCCATATCCATAAAAAATAGTGGTGCAGATAACCGTTTGGAACAAGTAGATAAGCGTTGGTTTGAGAGAATGCTTGATAATATCATTTTTAATGGAATCAAGCATAACCCACCTCACATAACTATTAAGCTATCGATTTCTGTAGAAACAGAATTTATTTCTATAGAAGTGAAGGATGATGGAGTAGATATCGATGAATCCGTACTAGAAAATCTTTTTGAGCGCTATTACCGAGGCACGAATACAAGTGAAAAAAAGAAGGGTCAGGTCTTGGAATGAACATTGCCAAAGCGATTTGTGAGCTCCATGGTGGCCATATTGTTGTAAGGTCCGCCCCTGGTGTAGGGACCGCCATTACAATGAAGCTTCCAATCTTAAGATAGTTCCAAGAAAAGAGCATTGAAAATGCGTTGTTTTGACGCATTTTCAATGCTTTTCTTATGAATACTCACGTGAAGCATTGTATTTCAACGAATCAATAGTGTATCATAGGTGGGACTTCTATTGAAGATGAAACGGATGCTTTAGGCATTTATAATAGATGAACGACAAAGGAGAAAAGATATGAGTCAATTTATCGAACAGCTACAGCCGTTCTTGCAAGAAGCGTGGAAGAAGGCAGGCTTTGAACAAGCAATGGCTATTCAAACAAAAGCTATACCAGAAATTTTAAATAAAAGAGATGTAATGGGTGAGTCGCCAACAGGCACTGGTAAGACTCTTGCTTATTTACTTCCAATTTTACATGACCTTAAGCCAGGACCTTCTCATATTCAAGCGGTTATCTTAGCTTCTTCCCATGAACTTGTTATGCAGATTCATGGTGAGATTCAAACATGGGGCCAGGGAAGCGGAATTTCTAGCGCAGCGCTTATCGGTGGAGCAAACATTAAGCGTCAAGTTGAAAAGTTGAAAAAACGTCCTAACCTAATTGTTGGAACGCCTGGGCGCATTCAAGAGCTGATTAAAATGAAAAAAGTGAAGATGCACGAAGTAAAAACGATTGTCATTGATGAAGCTGACCAGCTGTTTGTACCTGAACATATTCAAACAGTACAAGGTATTGTTAAAATGGCCC
This sequence comes from Priestia flexa NBRC 15715, assembly GCF_001591565.1. GTDB lineage: Bacteria > Bacillota > Bacilli > Bacillales > Bacillaceae_H > Priestia > Priestia flexa. Next base: position 4,757 of record NZ_BCVD01000070.1, read on the forward strand.
CAAGTGATCGTCAGCTTCTCGTGTTTTCAGCAACGCTATCACAGCATACGCAAACATTAGCTCAGGAATTAATGAATGATCCTCTTTTCGTTCAAGTAACCCGAGATGAACTTCCTGCTCCAAAAGTTGAGCATATGTATATCGTAAGTGAAGGTCGAGATAAAGTAGAAGTACTTCGTAAGCTTGCGCATCAGGGACCAATGAAAGCTCTAGCTTTTTTCAAAGGGATTGAAACGTTATCTATTTTTGAAGAAAAGCTAAAATTTAAAAAGCTGAACGTAGGATCGCTTCATAGTGAAACGCGAAAGCTTGATCGCTCAAAGGTGTTAACGTCATTTCGTAAAGGTGAATTTCCAATCTTATTAGCAACGGACGTAGCTGCACGTGGTCTTGATATTAAAGAGCTTTCACATGTTATTCATGTGGATATTCCTCAAAGTGTTGAACAATATGTACACAGATCAGGGCGTACAGGAAGATCAGGAGCTGAAGGAACGGTCATTTCACTTGTAACGGAGCGTGAAGAGAGAGAACTAAAACAAATTGCTCGTGAGCTAAAGATTAAGCTGGTAAAGAAAGAATTATATATGGGTGAAATTGTAGCCGAAGGAACGAAGCAAGAGAAACGAGAGAGCTACAAACCAAGAAAGAAGACAAACAAAAAAACATATCAGCATAAACAGACTAAAAAGAAGTAATCCTTTTATTTCCTTCTTGAAAAGAATTTTTGTTGTGATAAAGTAATAAGAGTTTAAAAAGCAACGCCTACAAGCTAACGGGCGTTGTTTTATTTTGGGTAAAAAATCATATAGATACATTATCCTATTATTGAAAATAGTTTAAATGATGCATTTCGTTTTGGATAACCTTATTTTAACATTACTTTAAGAGACTTCTAATAATAAAGGAATAAGGACGTGGGATATTTTGATTGATGCAATGGATGACTTCTTTGGCGATATGGATCGTAATAGGAAGCGAATGGAATATAATCGAGATGTTGAAAAGCTTGAGCTGTATTTGGAGACGGTACAACAAATTATTAATCAATTTGAAGAAATGCTATATGCCCTTCAGAGTGCTCATCAACAGTATACTTCTGAATGGTCTGGCCGTTCGAAAGATTCTTACGAGAATGTTAATAATGAAATCCTACAGGCAGCTTATCGTTTATATGACGTTCGAGATGAATTATATCGTTCATTGCATCACGAAATGTCAAGACTAAGAGAAGAAGCAGAGGCTATTTAGTAAACTTTTAATATAGGAAAATGGAAAATATCCATGGGAAAGAGGGTGTACAAATGGAAATTAAAGTGAACTTCGAAGACTTGGAGCGATTTTCAGAGCGCATTAAGCACTCGAGAGGAGAAGCGGATGATGCTTTGCAGCGTTTAAGTTGGGAATCTACGAATCTGCACTTTTTATCGGTAGCTAACGTTGAGTCTATTCTAAATTTGCAAGAGGAAATCCAGCAGATTATTGGGAAAATTGAATCATTAACTGAAAGTGCGTATACGCTCGTTAGCGAAACAGCTGAAAAACTAAAAGAAGCAGATGAGCTATCTGGCGGATGGACAGAATTTTGGAGCAACGTGTGGGATGGGGCTACAACAGGGGTTAAGGATACATGGGAAGGCGTTAAGTCTATTTCAGAGTGGGAAACCTTTGAAACAATGCGAGCTGAAATTACTCACCCTTTAGAGACGCTCGACATGATGTGGTCATCCCTTTCAAATTCATGGGAAGAAAAAGTAGCGCACGGTGATTTGCATACCCGTACAGAGTTTTTTACATACGGTGTTATTCAAATGGGTTTAAGCATATTAGGTGGTAAAGGCATTCAAAAAACAGAAGAAGGAAAAAACGTAGCTCAGCATAGCGATTTTGCAGGGAATGAATGAAGTGATAAATATTGCGCTCTTTATGAAAAACCTTAACGTAGACTAATCGCTACGGTGTTACAAATAGAGAAACATGCGATTTAATTTATGAAAAATTTGTACAGCTTGAGGTGTGATAAGGTCAAATGAATAAACGAGGAACATACGGTTTGTCCGAAAGGCAGTTAACTAGTCAACAGGCTTCTCGGATAAAACCATTTAACGACTTAGAAAATATACAGCATGGAACTGAAAAATATGGGTAGTTCTTTTAATGCCTTAGAAAAAGCTTTAATTGAAGCAATGAAAGATAATCGAGAAATTGGCCATTTTTATGAAGAGCTAATGAAAAGTGAACTGTTATGTATCGAAGTATCAGGAAATGAACAGTCTGTTGATTTTTACAAGCGTGTCCGAGTAATGGAAAAAAATCAAAAACTATATTTACCTGCCTTTTCATCTTATTATCCATTCCAAAAGATGCTATCAAAAGAGAAGGCTGCGGTCATTAAATTTTCTGATTTATTGCAAGAGATAAACGATAATACGGCGATTTTACTAAATCCAGATACTCCACTTTCGAAACTACTTATTCCAGAAGAGTTAAAAATGCTAAAAGAAAATAAGAATCTTTTTAACTATTTTTCATCGTAGTAGAAGCTAACAAATTTCATATTAATTGTTAGCTTTTTCTGTATGATAAATGAATATATTTCCAATATATAGGTATAATTGTCTCTGTTTATGCCATATTTACTGTGATAAAATTCATTGTTTTATGAGGTTTATTGTCATTTTTTAGGGGTATACGTAGATATATATTCTTATTTTTTCTAGTTTTTACAAGTTCTCTTTGACCTTCAACCCTATTTTTTCTTACAATTAAAGTAAATCTATAACGATACATAAGGAGAGAAATCGATGTCAGGAATCATTCGTGTTACTCCAGCAGAACTTCGTGAAATGGCTGCTCGCTATAATAATGAAAGTGGGCAAGTTCAAGACCTAGTTGGTCGCCTTGATATGATGAGAAATCAGTTACAAGATATGTGGGAAGGTTCTTCTAGCCAAGCATTTATCGCTCAATATGAAGAGCTAAAGCCATCTTTCGTAGAAATGTCGAATCTGTTAAACAAAATTGCTAAACAGCTTGATGATTCTGCAAACGTTCTTGAAGATACAGACAACCAAATCGCTAGCCAAATTCGCGGTTAACTTGCTCATATAGAGAGTGATAAGATAAAAAGAGCGCCCCATTTTTTTAGATGACGGCGCTTTTTCTATGTTTTGAGGTGAGATCATATGTATATTGAAGTGACCATCGATCTAAAACACTATACGGGTGAGCGGTTTGATTTAAGACTATCAGACTATCATTCTGTAAAAAAAGTGATTGAAATTGCATGGCAAGCTAAAAAAATTTCAAGCACACCAAAAGAAGGATATTGGGTTCGCGTTCCAAATAAAAACCTAGTATTTGCAGGCCATCAAAAACTAAATGAATGTGGCATTTCGAGCGGTGATTGCATTGAAATTCTTTGAAGGAGCTTACTAAAATGGCAGAAAAGAAACCAACTTACTTAGAAAGCTTATTGGAAGCGTCTATTATTCGTGACAAAGAAGAAGGCTATACATTTATCTTCCAAAAAGAAAAGATAAAGCTAAATGATGGCATAGAAGTTGATATGTTAAAAGAGATGCACTCGGACTTCACTCGTGAAATCATCGTAAGTGAAGACGAGCTTCACGTGAAAATTCAGCCATCAGAAGCGTTTGTTCCATTTTCTTTTTTTAAGAAAAAGACGGAAGAACAAAAGTGGCAGTTTGCTTATCAGCTTGTAAAATCTATACAAAATCATAGTTTTACAAGGTTTCACCTTGTGGTTTGTCCAGAAAACTTAATGTTTGACGCAAGTTTAACACCTGCTTTCTTACACTATGGAATTAAAGAAAGCATTCCACCATATGAATATGATCCGGCTCGTGAGCTAGTGGAAGTAAAAGCGACAATTGCTGCACTTGTTGATTCCAAATATAGCTTTATTCAGTATTTAAAATTGCATGAAACGATTCAGCTATCAGAGGTTGCTTCTAAATTAATAAATGCTGCCGACTTAAATGAGCTTTTAACTATTATTAGACAACAGCTAACGACAGTAGAAGAAGTGCGAAAAACAGTTGTAACCGTCCCGAAGAAAAAGTGGACCATCTTTCGCTTTGCATCAATTGGCGTAACGGTGCTCTTAGTTCCTGCTTTAATTTATACGTTTTATTCCACGTTTTTCTTACAGCCAAAGCAAGAGGCATTCGTGAGTAGTAATGAAGCTTTTTTACAGCAAGAGTATAGTGGGGTTATTGAGCAGCTGGAAGATTATAAAGTAAAAGAAATGCCCAAAGTTGTTCAGTATGAGCTAGCTCTAGCTTATTTAACGAATGAGTCATTAAGTGAAGAACAAAAAGAAGTCATTCAAAATACGGTTACGCTTCAATCAGACGATAAATATTTAAGCTATTGGATTCATATCGGTCGAGGTGAAAATGAGCAGGCTTTAGAAGAAGCACGCTTATTAGAAGATCGAAGCTTGATTTTATACGGTCTTTATAAATATGAACATCAGTTAAAAGCAGATGAAAGTCTTGCAAGCGATGAAAGAAAAGAGAAATTAGATCCAGTTCAAAGTGAAATTGAAGAGCTTGAATCACAGATTGAAGAAGAGGAAAAGCAAGCTGAAGAGTCAGCTGAAAATGAGCAGCAGGAGAACCAAAAGCAGTCTGAGCCTGCAGATAATAAGCAGTCTGAAAAAGAAGTTGAGCAAAATAAAGATGACAAAGCAGATGAAAAGCCTGCTCCTAACTCAGATTCGCCGGATAAACCAGCATCCTAGGAGGTGGACAGATGAGCATTTTATGGGTTTTTAGCGGAACGACTTATCAGCAACTGCCGATTAACTTTGATAACTTTCGCCAAGCAACTGTAGGTAATAGTTCGAAAGAGACGGTGACTTTTTCTTCCTATCCATTTGAAAAAGGAGTCGTTACTATATCGACAACAGAAGATCAAAGAGTAGTTATTTCTCAAGGTGATAACGAACTGAGTCAACTGAGTTATTACGACTCTATCACCCTACAAGAAAGTAATCAAGAACTTCGATTTGTGCTGAGTCCTGCAAAGCTGCAGGAAGATACGTACTATATAGATTATTATCATGAGGTCAACTTCTCAACCGTTGACGAGACAGCAGATGTATATCAGCCCAACAAGAAGCTAGTTGTACATAATAGCAAGGAATTTTCTTTGCTGAAAGTTAAAGCAACATGGCGAATCCTTCCAAAAGATGGTGCCGTATTTGTAAACGGCCAGCGTATTTCAAGTGTGACCAAGCTGAAGCTTGGCGATGTGATTACATGGGGTGCGGTTACAATTGAATTACTTGAACATGATTTATTAAAGGTTCATCGTTTTGATGAGTTTTTTACGAAGCTTCCTAAGTCGAAACAGCCTATTTCTGAAATGAAAAAAAAATATCCTGTTTATCGCCGTACGCCGCGGATGATTTATGAGCTGCCCGATGAAAAAGTGCATTTATCGTTCCCAGCTCAGGATGGCGATGATAACAACCGAAGCTTGTGGCTAACAATCTTGCCACCGCTTGTTATGCTTCTTGTTATGGGGACCGTAGCACTTATTCAACCGCGTGGAATCTTTATTATTATTTCTGTGATGATGTTTACGACGACGCTTGTTGTCTCAACAGTGCAATATTTCCGAGATAAAAAGCAGCGTAAAAAGCGCCAAGAACGTCGTCGCCGTATTTACACGCAGTATTTAGAAAATAAGCGAACGGAGCTTCAGGAACTAGCTGAATCGCAAGGAAAAGTGCTTCATTACCATTTTCCAACGTTTGAGCGAATGAAGTATTTAACCAATCATATCTCTGACCGTATTTGGGAACGAACGCTAGATAGTAGCGATTTTCTTCAAATACGTCTTGGTACCGGGACAGTACCCTCTAGCTATGAAATTTCCTTAAATACAGGAGATATGGCTAATAGAGAAATTGACGATCTGCTTGAACAGTCCCAGCACATAGAAAAGGTATATCGTGAAGTTTCTCAGGCGCCAATCACTGCGAAGTTAGAAAACGGAGCCATTGGTTTAATTGGTAAATCGAAAACAGTTAAGCGTGAGCTTCATCAGTTAATTGGTCAGCTTGCTTTTGCTCATAGCTATCATGATGTTCGCTTTATCTTTATCTTTGATGAAAACGAATATAAGGATTGGGAATGGATGAAGTGGCTTCCGCATTTTCAACTGCCTCATTCGTTCGCCAAAGGCTTTATTTATAATGAAAAAACAAGAGACCAGCTTTTATCCTCTATTTATGAACTGTTGCGCGAAAGAGACTTGGATGAAGAGAAAGGCAACGGTGTGTTTTTACCTCACTTGGTATTCATTGTTACGAACCAACAGCTTATTACAGATCACGTAATCTTAGAATATCTAGAAGGGGAGCATCCGTATCTTGGCTTCTCTACAATCTTTGGAGCTGAAACAAAGGAAAGTTTATCGGATAATGTTCACACTCTTATTCGTTATATTAATGAACAAGAGGGAGACATTTTAATTCAAAAGAAAAAGGCAGTTAATATTTCATTTCACCTTGATGAACACCGTAATGAGGATAATGAAGCGTTCGCTCGCATGCTGCGAACGCTAGATCATCAAATGGGAATGACTAACTCTATTCCAGACAGCGTGTCCTTTCTGGAGTTATTCCAAGCAAAGGAAGTGGCTGATCTGCCAATTGAGAGAAACTGGCATACGAATGAGTCGGCCAAGTCATTGGCTGTACCAATCGGTTTAAAAGGAAAAGAGGATCTGGTTGAGCTGAATCTACATGAAAAAGCGCACGGTCCACACGGGTTACTAGCTGGAACAACAGGTTCAGGTAAAAGTGAATTTTTACAAACGTATATCCTATCGTTAGCTGTCAATTTCCATCCTCATGAAGTCGCATTTTTATTGATTGACTACAAGGGTGGAGGAATGGCACAGCCGTTTAAGAATATGCCACATTTGCTTGGAACCATCACGAATATAGAAGGTAGTAAAAATTTCAGTACGCGTGCCTTGGCCTCCATTAAAAGTGAGTTGAAAAGACGCCAGCGCTTATTTGATCAGTACGAAGTTAATCACATAAATGACTATACAGACTTGTATAAGCAGAGAGCTGCTGAAGAGCCGCTGCCACACTTATTCTTAATATCAGACGAGTTTGCTGAATTAAAAAGTGAAGAGCCAGAATTTATTCGAGAGCTTGTCAGCGCCGCTCGTATTGGACGTAGCTTAGGCGTTCACTTGATCTTGGCCACACAAAAGCCAGGTGGAGTTATCGATGAGCAAATTTGGAGTAACGCAAGGTTTAAAGTAGCTCTAAAAGTACAAGACGCAACAGATAGTAAAGAGATTCTAAAAAATGCTGATGCGGCTTCGATTACGGTGACAGGTCGAGGTTATTTACAAGTTGGTAATAACGAAGTATACGAACTGTTCCAATCTGCTTGGAGCGGAGCACCATATCAACAAGATGATGTGTATGGAACGGAAGATGAAGTGGCCATCGTAACAGACTTAGGGCTAATTCCACTCTCTGACGTATCATCACAGCAAACGAAAAGGAAAAGTGCTCAGCCGGAAATCGCCGTGATTGTAGAAAGAATTGAAGAAGTTCAACATAATTTAGGAATTAATCGATTAAGAAGCCCATGGCTCCCTCCGCTAGAAAATCGTTTATATCGCTCTGCTTTCCAAACAGGAGAGAGGGAGAAATTCTATATTGGCCTTGTAGATGAGCCTGAAAAACAAAGCCAAACGCCATATGCATACGAAATGATGGAAGATGGCAATATCGGCGTATTTGGTTCATCGGGCTATGGAAAATCATTCACTGCGATGACGCTTATGCTTAGCTTCGCTGAGCGCTATCAGCCAGATGAGCTACACTACTATATCTTTGATTTTGGAAATGGTACGCTGCTTCCATTACGCCAGCTTCCGCACACTGCTGATTATTTCTTAATGGATGAAGGACGTAAGATTGAAAAGTTCATGAAGATTATTAAGCACGAGCTATCCGAGCGCAAGCAGCTATTCCAAGACACAGAGGTTAGCAACATAAAGATGTATAACCGAATTGCTCAAGAGAAGCTTCCGCTTATCTTTATCACGATTGATAATTTTGATCTTGTAAAAGAAGAAATGCAAGATTTAGAGATGCAATTTACGCAGCTTGTCCGTGACGGCCAGTCGCTTGGCGTATATATGATTTTTACGGCAACGCGAATTAACTCTGTGCGCCAGTCGCTTATGAATAACTTAAAAACCAAGGTTGTTCACTATTTAATGGATAGCTCAGAATCATACACAATCTTAGGACGCATTCCTTATGCTCTAGAAGCAATACCTGGTCGTGCGGTTATTAAAACGGATACGTCTTATTTTTCACAGATGTTCCTGCCCGCTGAAGGTGAGGATGACTTCGCGATTCTTGATAACATCAAAAATCAAGTTCAGGTTCTGAAAGAGAAATATGCAGGTATTGAATTACCAGAACAAGTGCCAATGTTACAACCTAAACTTGTACTGCATGAGTTTATGACGGATCACCGTATCGTACGAGAAAGTGGTGTTATTCCGCTCGGATTAGATGAAGAGTTTGTTCGTCCAGTGCACTTAAACTTAATGAAGAACAAACATTGTCTCGTGCTGGGGCCGACACAAAAAGGAAAAACAAACGTCCTTAAAGTGATGCTACAAACATCTCTTGCGCAGGGGATTCGTCAAATTGGTTTATTTGATGCAATCGATCGTGGCCTTTCATCTTATGCCACGGAAGATGAAATTGTATACATTGAGACGAAAGAGCAAATTATGCAGTGGATAGAAGGAGCGGAAGCAAAGCTGCAAAAACGAGAAGAGCGCTATTTAGAAGCCATTCATGATGGAACCGTTGGTGACTTAACATTTACACCAATACTTCTTATGATTGATGGGTTTGGACGATTCCAGCAAACCATTGATACCTTGATGCAAGATCGCATTACAAAGCTTATTAAAAACTATAGTCATGTTGGCTTTAATATTGTTGCATCAGGAAGTCAAAATGACTTCTCTAAAGGCTTTGATGTGTTAACCACTGAAATGAAGCAAATACGCCAAGCCGTTTTATTAATGAAAAAATCAGAGCAAAACCTGATTAACCTAAACTATGATCGCAAAGAAGCAGATGTAAACCCAGGGTTTGGATATTACGTAAAAGACAATAAAGCGACGCGTATTCAAATTCCCTTATGTATGAGTGAAAGGAAGGTTCTAATATGACGGAACAGCGAAAATATACGCTTAAAGTAATCGTAGCTGTCATTTTCATCTTAGGGTTTCCTTCCCTTTTCTTTCAATATATTGGTGATAACCCACTGAAAGTAACTGAAAATGCAACAAGAACCATCGCTGTTGTAAATGAAGATATTGGTGTGGAGGAAGAAAAAGGTGAAGAGCCTATTCGTTTTGGACAACGAGTGGCAGCCATATTAGATAAGGATTCAGATTACGATTGGACGGTCCTAAGTCGAAGCGCAGCTACAAATGGATTACAAAGTGGTAAATACGATGCGGTAATTTATATTCCATCGAACTTCTCAGAGAATATTTTGACGTATGACCAAGAGAAACCTCAGAAAGCCACTTTCCAATATAAAGTTCAAAATCAATTGAATGCAGTTAACAAAGAAAAAGTCGTTCGTGAGCTAGAGGATGCGACGGCCAAAGTAAACAGTGATATGTCTTCTCTTTATTGGAGCTATGTATCGCAAGAAGTTGAAAAGGTTAGAGGTCAGTTTGATAAAATTTTAGAAAAAGAGATTGCTTTCCAAAACACAATGGTAGCTTTCTATAAACCTAATTCTAAAAATCTAGCTGGTGAAATTGATGACCAAAAGAAAATTCTTGAGCAAATTCAAACAAATGTAAAAAGTGCGGAAGAAGGCTCAAGTGAACGTAAAAATGATGTGCAGCAGGTTGAAGAAAACCTGACAAATTTTATTAAATACGTTGAAGAATACAAAATGTACCAAGAAAAGCAAAAAGAAATGCTGTTAAAAGCTCAAACGGAAAGTGTGGGCGATATTCAAGAAGGAATCGCGATGATTTCTGAAGGACAAAACGGCGATCGCGAGCAGTTTGAAAGTGAAGCAGGGAAAGTGTTTGGGAAGCTTTCAAACGTTCAGCAGCAAATCGATGAAAACAAGCAAATTGCTGATAATCTGCAGGAAGCGACAAAAGATAAAACGTCTGGACAGCAGGACGAACTCAATCGTTTAAATCAGGATTTACTCAGCCAGTACAGCCAAGTAACTGAGCAAACAACGCTAAACGAAGTACAAAGCAAGCTGTCCACGCTTCGAAAAGAGCTAGAGATAGCACCTTCAAAAGAAGAAGAGGGTGAGACCTTACCACCAATAGAAGATAATCCGGTAATTCCAGAAGATGAAGAGGGTGAGACGCTGTCAGAAACTGGCGAAGAGTCTCCTACAACAGTTCCTGTTGACTTAGAGAGTCAACGCCAACAGCTTCAAGGGATGAAGAACGACCTTCAAGCGTGGAGTGAGAATCTTGCTGCTTTACCAGAAGAAGAGCAAAATGAAGGTGTGGCCGATACGCAACAAAAGATTGCAGACTTTTCTACACGCTTACAAGGTGTAAGTGACCAGTTGGAAAACGTAACGGTTGAAGTTCCCCCATCAAACAACAATGACAATGACGGAAAAGAAGAACTTCAAAAGCAAATTCAAGAGCTGTTAGCTGTCAACGAAGCGCTAAGAGAACGCGTAGCGCAGTTAGAAGAAATCAATAATCAGCCTAATGGTGACGTGCAAACCGTTGTTAGCATGATTACTGATAAAGAAGATAAAATTTTATCCTCAAGTCAGCTATCTGAAAGCAGAAAACAAAAGTTGGCTGAACTATTTGCTCCAGGTATTCAAACAGAGAATATGTCAAAGCTTCTCCAATATTATGGAGATCTTTCACAGTATGAGTTAGCCTTAAGTCGAGGAAGTAACGAAGATCTTCAAGACGTTGTGCTGCAAAATGAAGGCACGCGTCAGCGCATTCAAGCAATTCTTTACGGAGATGAGCAGCCAAGTGTTATTCGCAAGCAGCTGCAAAATAACTTATTATCAACAGCAGAAGGAATAGATTCATTCTCTTCATCTATTCAACAGTTTACTGATTCTTATGGCCAGCTAATTGAAGGGGAGCAAGCATCTATTGTTGAAAGCTTATCAGCTCTTCAAGAAAAGGCAGGATCAATGAATGAAACGCTTCAAAACGTAGCTTCTGAAAGTGCAGTTGAAGCTCCAACACAAGAGAATGCAGACGTTTCAAGTCTTATTACTCTTCAAAAGAGTATGGGTCAAGAGCTAAAAGGAATGAATGATTTGATTTCAACTCTTGGTGAACGTCAATCAAGCGTTGTAGAGTATACGGGTGAACTGCAGGAGAAAGTTAACGAAGTACAGGATCAAGCGGATACGCTTAATAACAAATGGTCACAAAACGTAGATTCAACGAAGCTTGTGCGTGGCCAAGTATATCGTCTATTAAACAACACGTTAGTAGATGGCCAAAACAACGATTATGTCTATGACTACCTTGCAAATCCGCTACAGGTAAGCGGTGAGGTACCAGCAGAAAAGACAAAGACTGTTCCACCTGTTGTACTTCTTGTTATTATCCTTATCAGCAGTTTATTAATAGGATACTTTAGTCACTACTACAAAAACGCGCCTCTTCTTGTAAGAGGATCACTATTCGGACTACTGGTGATGATTGTTGGTTTAATGATTAGTACATTCAGCTTAAATATTTACTCACTGTCAGGAGAAAGAGCAATGGAATGGTCTATCTTCACGATTGTACTATTACTATTAGCTTCAACTCTTGTAAGAGGAGCCTTCTTAATCGGTAATTTCGTAGGTTGGATTGCAACAGTGCTGATGATTTTATTCTTTATCACGCCGCTATTAAATCTAGCAATGCCAAACTTCAATTACGAAGATCCGGTTTCAAAAGTATATATGTCAATTCAGTACGAAACGACTTCTCTATTTGCAGAAGCGACTACTATTCTGCTTGGACTAACTGCTGTGTTAACGGTTATTCCGTTTATCATTCGTATGCTGACATCTAAGGATAAACAAGCAGAGAGTGATGAAACGTATGAAGCATAATATGATAGGAAGAATCGCACTTTTAGCGGTTCTTCTCTTTCTATCTACTTCAAACGTATACGCAGCGAATGACACGCAAACACAGGTGCAAGATCTAGCACCCAATATTTTTCAAGATGAGCAAATAAAGCTCAATCCCGATTCTCTTGGTCAAACGAAAAGAGAAGTAGAAAACATTCCTGAGGAAATAAGAGGAATCCCATTTACTGATGAAGAGAAAAAGCCTTCGTTAAAAAGCTCTTTATTTTTAAATGATTCAACAACAAACCACTCCATTCAATCTCAAGTTAATAAATATGGTTTGTTCACTTCAACTGAGTCACCTGTTCAGTCTTCCTCAGTACAAGATGTACCGGAGGAAACAGGATTAAAACTACAGTGGGTGTATATATTGTTGATTGGAATTGGATTAGTTTTATTATTTACGGTGCTTATTCCAAAGCTAAAACCAGCTCAGATAAATGGGCAGAATGAATAAAAGACGCCGCGTTCTTTTATTAAGAACGCGGCGTCTTTTCATTTATAAATTAATCTCGCAAGCGGCTAAATCCTTCATCCATTAGATAGTCTTCTGCTTCTTCATATGATTCAAACGCAGCTTCTAAATTCAATCCAGCATAAATGTTCCATAGTGAATCTTCATGTACCAGTAATAACGTAGCTCCTTCGGGACCGTGCCAGCGCTGCTCGCGGCCGTCTCCGATTACAGCTTCTTCAATCATTTCGTGCTCAGGGCGGTGAGAAAGACTATTGATTGACTGCTCGATAATTGTACGCAGCTCTTCCTGTGAAAACTCACGGATATTCACAAGGCCTTTATCATTTGTGTCATAGCCAGAAAGGTGACCAGCGTATACAAATCCGTTTCCATTTGGGTGCAAGTGATACACCACATTCTTTTTATCATAAACACTTTCATTGTATTGAAAATTTACGCGTCCAAGCGAAACGTCTTTACGCTCTAGTTCAGAGAAAGACGTAATAACGGATAGTTTTTCGTCAAAAGTAAGCATTCAGTAACCTCATTTCAAATTAGACTGTCTAGTCTATGATTTCTATATTCGGTTGATTATATCACACTTCATTTGGAAGAAGCAGACCTTTTCTATGAGAAGAAAGACTTGTAAAGAAGATTGATTCCTTTTCCCTAGAAAATTTAACAAATTCCTACAAAAATTTTAACGTTTGAAAACTATAATAAAAAGAGTCAAATAATAATTCCATAGGGGGAAATGATGTTGAAGAAAAGTTCTGCTCCTTTGTACAAGGTGTTGTTTCTAGTTACTTTATTAGTAGCGCTAGTTATTAGCGGCTTGCCACTGCAGCACCCGAAAGCTGCAACTGCAATCAGCGTCTCACAAGCCATTTCGTCGCAAAATAATTCCATTCAAACGGTAGAAGGATACGTTGTGGGGCAACCAACTGGCACCACTACAGTTGTAACGAGTAATTATCCAAATGACTATGCACTAGCAATTGCGGATACGCCAACTGAAACTAATCCATCTAAAATGCTTTATGTTCAAATCTCGTCTACGTTTCGTTCAGGATTTGGACTACAAACAAATCCAACGCTAAAAGGAAAACAAATTGCAGCGACTGGAAACTTAACAGCTTATTTTTCACACCCAGGCTTAAAAAATGTAACGATGATGTCAAAGGAAACAAGCGGCACGTCGGATCCAACTGAACCAACAAATCCACCCGCTTCATCTGTTGAAGAGTATTATTCACCTGCTGAAGGAAAAACGGGGACTGAATTAAAATCAGCATTACATAACATCATTGATGATCATACAGAAATTTCATACTCAGCAGTATGGGATGCACTTCGTAAAACAGATGAAGATCCTACTAATTCTAATAATATTATCTTACTTTATACAGGGCGTTCTCAAGGGAAGTTTACAAACGGATCAGGTTCAAATGATTGGAACCGAGAACACGTTTGGGCAAAGTCGCATGGAGATTTTGGAACATCAATGGGAGCAGGAACTGATATTCACCATTTACGTCCAACGGATATGTCAGTTAACAGTACGCGTAATAATTTAGATTTTGATAACGGTGGCAAAGAGCATACTGAAGCGCTTGGCAACTACTATGATAGTGACTCTTGGGAGCCTCGCGATGAGGTAAAAGGTGACGTGGCCCGTATGCTATTTTATATGGCTGTTCGTTATGAAGGTGATGTAAGCGATGAGCCGGATTTAGAGTTGAATAATGTGGTAAACAACGGAAGTGCTCCGTACCATGGTAAGCTGTCAGTGTTGTTACAGTGGCATCAACAGGACCCTGTAGACGCTTCTGAGCGACGTCGTAATGAGATTATTTACTCAGATTATCAGCATAACCGAAATCCATTTATTGACCACCCTGAATGGGTAAGCGCTATTTGGAATTAATAAGATAAGAAAGAGACTGAGACA
>NZ_BCVD01000071.1 GCF_001591565.1 Priestia flexa NBRC 15715
AATCAAAAAGAAATGGCGGTCCCGACGGGAATCGAACCCGCGATCTCCTGCGTGACAGGCAGGCATGTTAACCGCTACACCACGGGACCATCCATACAGATGATATACAAACAAAATATGGAGGATGACGGGATCGAACCGCCGACCCCCTGCTTGTAAGGCAGGTGCTCTCCCAGCTGAGCTAATCCTCCGGAATTAAATCATAAATTATTCAAGCAAATATAATATGACCCGTACGGGATTCGAACCCGTGTTACCGCCGTGAAAGGGCGGTGTCTTAACCACTTGACCAACGGGCCATTATAAAATGGCGGAGAAGGAGGGATTTGAACCCTCGCGCCGCTTACACGACCTACACCCTTAGCAGGGGCGCCTCTTCAGCCTCTTGAGTACTTCCCCGTTATAATGGCTCCACAGGTAGGACTCGAACCTACGACCGATCGGTTAACAGCCGATTGCTCTACCACTGAGCTACTGTGGAATAGTGTTATCAGACTCATTAAAATTTACTATATTTTGACTTATTTGTCAATGTTTTTTCAAAAAATATTCAAGCACTTTTGAGTGCTTTATAAATTTATCATATGCCTTTTCCATAGTCAAGGGCTTACTCTAATTTTTTTAACATTCCACCGCAATAACCACAGAGATACTTTTGGAGATGAATCTTTCTTTTCCTTGTATATTTAATCTTACAACCAGTGCATTGATAAAGATGTACTGGACTATTTTGCTTTTTTGCTATGTTTTTTGCAAGTGGCTTGCAAAACCTAGGGGCACCTACTTCTTTCATTAATTGGCGAAAGTCTCGATCTCGATGTCCATATCCTTTGCCTTCTAAATGCAAATGGTAATGACATAGCTCATGTTTAATAATGTTAATAACCTCTTCTTGACCATGTTCTTCATAGTGACCATAGTTGATTTCAATATTAGAGTTATGAACAAGGTACCTTCCACCTGTTGCTCTTAGTCGTCTATTAAAATAAGCTTTATGTAAAAAAGGTTTGTGAAAAAATTTCATTGATATTTCTTCTACTAATTGTTGTAGTTCGTTGTTCTCCATTTTATTTCCTCCTTGTTATCACCTGACTAGCATGCATTGCATACATTTAATATTACATTATTTTTTATACATTTATATAAAAGGAGCGAATGCTGTGATGCCGATGTGGTTACAAAGACAAATGCAGCGTGCTTACTTACAGAGAGATTGTGCACAGATTCGACTATTAAACCAATGCTGGTTTTTTTACCGTAAAAACCACTCTTCAATGGACTAACCCCTACAATCCAATAGAAAAATCGCCCTGACATTAATGTCAGAGCAATTTTTCTGATGGATTTAGAAAGTAGCTTATGGCGAAATCATAGTTAATGAAACTCTTCCTTTAGCAACATCTACACCTTCTACCCAAACAGTTACCACATCTCCGACAGAAACAACATCTAGCGGGTGTTTTACATACTTGGTTGTTAATTTTGAAATATGAACCAACCCGTCCTGCTTTACACCGATATCTATAAACGCACCAAAATCCACCACATTGCGTACGGTTCCTTCAAGTTGAAGACCTTTCGATAAATCCTCCAGTTGCAAAATATCTTTTTTCAAGAGCGGCTTTGGCAAATCGTCCCTAGGGTCTCTCCCTGGCTGTACTAGCGCTTGAATAATATCTTTTAAAGTAAACTCTCCAACTCCTAGCTCTTCTGAAAGATCAGAAATAGATAAGCTATTTAATGCTTCTTTTAATTCATCTGTTCCAAGATAATCATAAGTTAAATTCACCTTATCTAGCAATTCATTCACGTAACCATAGCTCTCAGGATGAATACTCGTTTGATCTAGCGGCTCTTGGCCATCAATAATTCGCAGGAAGCCAATACATTGTTCATATGTTTTAGCACCTAATCTCGGAATCTTTTTCAGTTCCTTTCGGCTTTTCAGCTTGCCATTTTCTTCTCGATAACGAATAATATTTTGAGCGACCGTCTTATTAAGACCTGACACATATTGAAGCAAAGAAGAAGAAGCCGTATTTACATTCACTCCCACCTGGTTTACTACTGTTTCCACCACGAACGTTAATGAATCATTTAGCTGCTTTTGAGAAACATCATGCTGATATTGTCCAACACCAACTGATTTTGGATCGATTTTAACAAGTTCGGCAAGCGGATCTTGTAACCTTCTCCCAATTGAGACTGCACTTCTTTCTTCCACCTGAAAGTTTGGGAACTCGTCCCTAGCGATGTCAGAAGCAGAATAAACGCTAGCACCCGCTTCATTTACGATTAAATAAAAAATATTTCTAGATTGATGTTGCAAAATCTCCGCAATAAACTGTTCTGTCTCTCTAGAAGCTGTACCGTTTCCGATTGCTACCATTTCAATTGAAAATTTTTCAATGATTTCAGTTACTTGCTTTACACTTTCTACTTTTTTATTAACAGGAGGATGCGGGTAAATAACATCAATCTTGAGCACTTTTCCTGTTTCATCAATAACTGCCAGCTTACACCCAGTTCGATACGCAGGATCTACAGCCAGGACAACCTTTCCTTTTAGAGGCGGTTGAAGAAGTAGCTTTCTCAAATTCTCGGAAAAGATATGTATAGCCTGTGCTTCAGCTCTCTCTGTTAGCTCTTTTCGAATCTCTCGTTCGATAGCAGGAGCAATTAGCCGCTTATATGCATCTGTAATCGCTTCTTCTACTAATGAGACAACAGACGATTTCGTATTTTTAACAAATCCTTTTTGTATGTATCTAAAAATGCCTTCTGTAGATACGTTAATGGATACTTTTAATATCCCGTCTTTTTCCCCTCTATTCATAGCTAACACGCGATGAGGAACAATCTTGCTTACAGATTCCTTATACTCATAATACATTTCATATACATTTTTTTCATCTTTTTCATGAGCTCTAGCTTCGGTTTCAATAACGCCATGTTTAAACGTATAGTCTCGAATCCACTGACGATAGGAAGGCTCGTCAGATATAATCTCCGCGATGATATCTTGAGCACCCTGTACGGCATCCTCCACGCTATCGACACCTTTTTCCGTAGATATGTATAGCTGTGCTTTCTCTTTAACTGCTTCTAAAGGAAATGTTAAAATCCATTGAGCAAAAGGCTCTAATCCTTTTTCTTTTGCAACAGTTGCTTTAGTTCTTCGCTTTTGTTTATAAGGTCTATATAAATCTTCCACTTGCTGTAACTTTGTTGCTTTTGCAATACTTGTAGCCAGCTCATCCGTTAGCTTTCCTTGCTCTTCAATCAAGCGGATAACTTCTTCTTTTCGGGTATTTAAGTTCGTTAAGTATGTCCACTCGTCTAAGATTGCTCGAATTTGCACTTCATCAAGAGATCCTGTTTGTTCCTTACGGTAACGAGCAATAAACGGAACTGTATTTCCCGCTTCAATTAAATTTATTACATTCTTTACTTGCTTTAAAGGAAGGTTTACTTGATCACTTACATGCTTCATTACATCAGTTGTTTGCACTTTTGCTATGGCCGTCAACTCAATCTCTCCTAGCAATGTTTTCTTTTAATTGTAACAAAACTCACATGTATTAGCACATGTGAGTTAAAGTTTTACATCATTAATTTGTTTGTAGCTCTCCCAATATGAATGTTACATCGTCTTTGTGAGAAGATAGTTTCGCTTTCAGTTGAGCGGATAATTGCTCTATGTTCATCCGAGAACTAAAAAAGGCTCTAACTTCTTTTAAATCTAATCCATCCGTATGAATTAAAAACTGAGAGTTCGGTTCATATGGAAAAGTCTGAACCTGAATTTTTTGTTTTCGACCTGATAAAAACCCTTTTACAGGTAAAGGATACGTAAGATTTCCGTCTGGGGCATATAGATAAAAACGAATATTACCTACGTTCGTGTACGAAAAATGCCCGCTGCGTTTATCAAACTTCAATAGAGCAACAGCGGCTCCTCTCGTCCCTTTAGTCACATCATTACACAGCATCATTAAATCATCAAGCTCAAGATTATGATTTTGCTTCGCAGTTTGAATGACAGCATCGGACGCTATTTTTGCATGTTCACCGCTTCCTAACCCATCCGCAATGGCACATAAGAAATAATCGCTAGTTTCTTTGATATAAAAGCCGTCACCACAACAGGTGTTTCCATCTTTAGGTGTTTGATGAGTGGCTGTTTTTATGAAAGATTGATTAGCAGATATACGATTCGTCACTTTTTATACTCCGCTTCGGTTAAGTCTGTTCGAGCCGCATTTCGAAGCTTATCAAGAGCTCTTCTCTGAAGACGCGACACATGCATTTGAGAAATACCTAATTTCTCACCAGCTTCTTTTTGACTCAGGTTCTCAATGAAGGTATAGCGAATGACTTCTCTTTCTCGCTCGCTTAAAACATGTAAAATCTTCTCCAAGACCAATCTTTGGTCGGTTTTCTCATAGCCTGCTTCTTTTTCACCAACTAAATCTAGAATAGTTACGGTACTGCCATCAGAATCCGCTTCAATGGAGTGGTCAACAGAGAGCGCTTGGTAGCTTTGCCCCATTTCCATCGTCTCTAAAACTTCTTCTTCCGTGACTCCAATATAATCAGCAATCTCTTGCACTTGAGGAGAGCGCTGTAATTGGGTTGTCAACTCTTCAACAGCTGCTTTAATTTTCGGACCTAATTCTTTAATTCGACGAGGAACATGCACGCTCCACGTTTTGTCACGTAAGAATCGTTTTATCTCACCAATGATTGTCGGAACAGCAAACGACTCAAAGCTTCTTCCAAACGAAGGATCATATCTACGAATTGCACCTAAAAGGCCTAACATACCAACTTGCACAATATCCTCATGCAAACTTCGGCCTTTTGAATAACGACGGGCAATCGATTCAACAAGATTTTTATAGTGAATAACGAGCTCACTTTGTGCTTCTTCATCTTGGAATTTTTGAAAACGCTCAATTCGTTCCTGAACTTGTTCTTTAGTTAATTTCATAGGTTGAGACTGTGTTTTCATCACTCTCCACCTGCTCTCTTTGCAAATACTTTGTCATCATGAGGGTAACACCTTTAGAATTCATCATTTTCACTTCATCCATGAGCGTCTCAATTAAATATAAGCCTAATCCACCTTCTGGCAGCATCTCAACTTCTTTCGCTGTCTCGTAAGGCCCGATTTTCTCTTTTAATTCTTCAAAGTTAAAGCTTTCACCTTTATCAACCACCATAATTTCTAAGCGGTCAGAAAAAAGGCCAAAACCTACCTTAACTTCACCATTTTCATCTTCTTTGTAAGCATGCTGAACAGCATTCGTACACGCTTCACTTATTGCAATCTTCATGTCTTCAATATCATCATAAGAGAAGCCCATACGGTTTGCCACTCCTGACAAAGTTAGGCGAATGATTGCGACATAATCTGGCTTAGCTGGAATTTTCATCTCAACGAAATCATACGGTTGCTTCATTTCACGCCACCTTCTACCTGTGAATTCACATTTAAAATATCCGTCAATCCTGTAATATCAAATAATCTCTTTAAACGCTCAGACACACCAACAAACTTTAATGAACCGTTATGCTTTTTAATTGCTTTTAAAAGTGCAATAAAAACACCAAGGCCTGTACTGTCCATATATGAAACGTCTGTCAAATCAATTGTGATTCTAACATCGCCTTGTTCTGCTATCTCCATAAATTTCTCTTTTAAATTCGGAGCTGTATATGCATCAATTTCGCCAGCCAACGTAATACGATATTCCTGACCAGCATCTTGAACATCAATCTTTAAATTCATCGTATCTATAAACCCCCTCAGTTTTCATAAACTATACATTCTTTACCCTTCATTCTTTCTAGTTAAACTGCTTTTTTTAAAATAATAAGGGTAAAATCGTCTCGAAGCTGAAACTCTTGTAGTTTTTCTAATTCTTTAAAAACTGCCTCAACAATTTCTTGAGGTGTCAAATGCATGTATTTACGAATTAGTTTTATAATGTCCAACCTTTCCAAAAATCCTTCTTCAGTTCGACATTCTGTTACTCCATCCGTTAATAAGATAATCATATCATCTTTGTGAAGCTCTTTTTCATACTGTGAGTACTTCACATGACGATCTACACCTAGAACTAGACCTCTTGCTTCTAAATCATGAAATGTATCAGTTGAAGCTTCATAATAGAATCCTGGTTCATGACCGGCTGATGCGTAGGTAAACAAGTTGTGAGCAGGATGGTACGTACCATAAAACATTGTAATGAACATACTCGGATCCACGTTACGCTCTACAATATTATTCAGGTTTTCAAGCACATAGCTTGGGTTTTTCCGAGAATCCGGTAAGCTATCCATCGCATACTTAATCATCGACATGCACATCGCAGCCGGTATTCCTTTACCAATTACATCTGCAATCGCAATGCTAACACCACCGTTGTCTTCATCCACGAAATGAAAATAATCACCGTTCATCTGCTTGGCTGGTACGCTCACTGCGCCAATCTCTAAAGTATCCACATTATCCGGAATATTTGTTCCCAATAAATTTTGCTGAACATTTGCAGCAACTTCAATCTCTGATCGAAGCTCTCTCTGCTTACTTTTTAACGTTTGATGTTCACGTAACGCTAATCCATAGCTAATCATAACCTCTAATAAAAAATCTAATGAATGCAATACTTTCTCTGGAATATCAGAATAAATCTCTTCAATTACCTCTTTATGAATACTAACGATGTCTTCTGGCGATACTTCATTTTCTAAAGATTTGCGACTTAGCTTTTGTCCTTGGTATAAAACTTGCTCATCTTGCGTTTGAATATAATTCCCCAAAATATCCCTATATAGCTGTTTCATCTCTTTATCAAAAGACATTTATTCTCCTCCTAGCGGAGCCACTTAATTGCTTTGATTTCAGTACCGTCTCCTACATTTGATTCAATTGAAAACTCATCCATGAGACGTTTCACTCCTGGTAAACCTGCACCTAATCCTCCAGATGTAGAATATCCATCTTCCATCACTTTGCGAATGTCAGGAATACCTGGCCCTTCATCTGTAGCAATAATTAAAAGTCCTCGTGTAGTTGAACGATCCAATTTTTCAATATGAATCTGTCCTTTCCCCGCGTATAAATAAATATTACGTGCTAATTCAGAGATGGCTGTTGTAATACGCGCTTGATCTACAGTTCCAAACCCTAAATCCTTGGAAACATTTCTACCTAGCTGACGCGCCGCCACAATATCCCACTCCGTTACAATTTTTACACTGGATTGGAATTCCATCTATTATTCCCCCAGTTCCGATTGGAGTTTCTCAAGACCTTTTTCCAAGTCAAGCGCAGTAAAAACATCATTTAATCCAATACCTAGTTCCACTAAGGTAATAGCAACAGCGGGTTGAATTCCTGTTAAAACAACACGTGCCCCCATTAAACTGGACATGCTAACTACATCACCTAACACTTTAGCAATAAATGAGTCAATCATATCAATGGATGTTAAATCGATTACTACGCCTTTTGCTCCAGTTTGGTGTATTTTACTTAGTAAATCTTCTTGAAATTGAATAGCTGTGTGATCATCAAGCTCCCATTGAATCGAGACCAGTAAGTAGTCATATAATTTTAAGATCGGTATTCTCACGTTCATTCCCCCGATTCCATATCGATAATTTGACGGTTAGTCATTTCTAACGCAAATTCGATTCCTTTCTTCAACGAGTTCTTCGTAATTAGCTCATTTAAATTGATTCCTAAATTAACAATTGTTTGTGCAATTTCAGGGCGAATCCCTACTAATAAACATTTTGCTCCTACTAATCGTACAGCCTCAGCAGCTTGTATAATATGATGAGCTACCATTGTATCAACTACCGGCACTCCTGTAATATCGATTAAAACCACTTCTGAGCGATGCTTAACAACGCCTTGCAGAAGGTTTTCCATAATTTTTCTTGCACGCTCTGTATCGATTGTCCCCACGAGGGGCATAACTGTTATTTTATCAAATACCGGAATTAGCGGCGCTGATAATTCTTGTAAAGCTACTTTTTGTAGCATAACCGTATTTTCCCATGAACTTGAATATTGCTCTACTACCTTGTTATAAACAGGACTAAGCCATTTATCAAAATGATAAAAGATTTCCGAGTGTGCTTCTTTGTTCGAAGTTCCTTCGTTTAGATACCCTTCCACAACAACATGTCCTAACTCACGCAAGCCTTGCGTTAGGTATCCAAGTGGCCATCCTAACTTGACAACTTTTTCTACAATATCTTCGAGTTCATTTGAAAACTCATTTAAAGAACGAAATGCATTCGATAAAACTACATTCACAAAATTTGAACTAACGTTTACATAAACTTGTTCCGATACAACACTTTTAATTCGACCCGTTTCAATATCATTCATTGTAACAAGCCAACGTTCAAATATATCCGCTTTAGATTGTTGAATATACTCAAATAACTTCTCTTGATTCATGAGCTCCTCCTTGTAAGAAATCACATTTCTTTATGCTATTTAGCTATTTTTTACCATATTTAATAAACCCATTAAATAGATTTCTTCTTTCAATATACGTTTACTAGTTATTCTTCGTCAAATTAAAAAAGTTGCCCTTAAAGGAGCAACTTAGTATAAATGGAAGTATAATTCTAAAAGTCGATAAGTCCTACACTGATTTGCAAGGCATCATCCACTCTGTCCATCATTTCATCATCTAAATGGGTGATTTTATCAGTTAGTCGCTGTTTGTCAATTGTTCGAATTTGCTCTAGCAAAATAACTGAATCGCGCTCAAACCCATACTTTTTCGCATTAATTTCTACATGCGTAGGCAACTTTGCCTTTTGAATTTGAGCAGTAATTGCAGCAACAATGACAGTCGGACTAAACCGATTTCCAATATCATTTTGGATGACAAGTACAGGGCGAACGCCTCCTTGTTCTGAGCCAACAACAGGAGATAGGTCAGCAAAATAAACGTCGCCGCGTTTGACTACCAAGACATTAACCCCCGCTGACTAAACGATCCACTGTGTGATTTGCTTCAGACTCAGCTAAAAAAGCTTCAGAAGCAATGTTTAAATTTATCTTTGCCATCTCCATATATCCGCGACGCATAGACTCGCGAATATGGCGTTTTTTTCGCTCACGAAGGTATAATTTCGTTGCTTGGTAAATAAATTCGCTTCTGTTACCATTTTCTTGTTTCACCATAAGGTCAAGTTCCGATACTAAATTTTTCGGCAATCTTACCAGGATTTCTGTAGTTGCGCTCGCTTCAGACACAAACATACACCTCCAACATCAATACACACACACCAATAGTCTCATCTTTCCTTATCATAACACTCATACGTATTAATGGAAAGTTAATTCTGTCAATTTCTACACTATTATTGTCAATCGACGCATTGTTTTATGCATAAATTTAATTTTTAAGCTGAATATTTATTAAATCCTACGTCAATTGTGTTTGTTCAACAAGTAGTTAGTAATATTCACTTGCTCTTGATTCTTCACAATCACCCTTGGTACACGAGCTGAAATCATACAAGGTACTTCGTAGTTAATAGTTTCCAAGTGCTGTGCTACTTGATCAATGGATATTTGTTCGTTGCCCTGCTTACCAATAAGCGTCACTTTTGTACCTACTGGATACTGCTCTGGAAGGCGTATCATTAGTTGATCCATACAAATACGTCCCACCACAGGAACTTTCTTTCCTTTAACAAGGATAGTAAAGTTATGAAGCTTTCGAATCCATCCGTCCGCGTAGCCAATTGGAACCGTTCCAATCCATTCTGCTTTCTCTGATTCATACGTAATACCATAGCTAATACCACTACCTGGCTCTACTTTTTTAACATGTACAAGTGTACTATGCAATGAAAAAGCTTCTTTTAAAGGGACAGAAATGATTTCCTTCATCTCTGGTGACGGGCTTAACCCATACATTGAAATCCCTAGTCTAGCAGCGGTAAACAAATTCTCAGGTTGCTGAAAAATAGCCGCACTGTTTGCACAGTGAACCAGAGGAGGATTAATTCCTAAAGACTGAATAAGCTGCACTACGCTTTGAAACCTGTGATATTGATTTTGAAAGTAAATTGAATTTAGTTCATCTGCCGTTGCAAAGTGAGTAAATACTCCCTCTACTTCCATAAAGGATTGTGATTTTAACAGTGTTGCTACTGCCTTGATCTCATCATCACTTCGTAAGCCTAGTCTTCCCATTCCAGTATCTATTTTCAAATGAATAGTTAACCTTCCATTATTAGCTTGGTCTGCAATTACTTCTTCTATCCATTGCTTACTATAAGCAGTTATCGTAACATTCCATTTAATAGCCTCTTTAACATGAAGAGGCGGCACAGCTCCTAGTACTAAAATGGGGGCTTTAACCCCTTTCTGACGAAGTGAGATTGCTTCATCCAAAAATGCAACTGCTAACATATTAGCACCTGCTTGTAGTGCTAAATCTGCTACTTCTACATCTCCGTGCCCATATGCATTTGCTTTCACTACAGCCATGAGCTTTTGATCCGGTTTTAATAACTTTTTAACTTCTTGAACATTATACAAAATTGCATCTGCATTAATTTCTGCCCATGTTTCTCGGTAAAATGCTTTAACCATTGTGACACTTCCTTTTTCAGAACCATTATAAACATATGCTACTTTGCTAGTATAATACATCCAAAATTAAAGTTCATTAGAAGGAAATAAAAATTAAACTAAACAGATTTGAATTTTCTCACAAATGAAACCAAATCCAATTAAGAAAACAAAAAGACTCGCTATTCGCGAGCCTGTATTAAAAGTAGTTATTTGCCAAGCTGAGTTTGAACTGAATTCGCCACTTTACTCATCTCTTCAGACGTTAAGTTTTCTGAAGCAATCATAAAGTCAATTCCATCATAAGACCAAGAAAGCGTCTTATCCGTTAGTGCTCCAACTGTAAATCCTAAATCAAACGGCTCCCCAGCTGTTAAAGTAGCTGTAGAGGCTGCTGTTTCCGCTACTTTTGCTTTCTCTTGAACAAGCGTAAACGACTTTTCACCTTCATACTTTAAAACAATTCGCTCACCGTTTTCGCCTTCAACCTTTTTCTCCTCTGCTAGCTTAACGCCTTTTGGTAAAATTTCTGGATAAAGCACACCGAACTCATCAGATTTCTCTGTAGCCATTGTTGGAACATCAATTTTAGCCCCTGTCATGTTGCGTTTCGTATCAAATGCACCCTTATCAAACTTTGAATCAACTTGTACTTTTGAAAAATCCACTTCAATTAGTACCTTGTTGTCTGTATCCATAATTTTTACAGATACAGGCGTTAAATCCTTTTTATTTAGCTTAATTTCTTGTTTTGGCAACATCGTGCTATTTTGGTAATTTGTTTTTGTCTTAAATACATAATGTTTATCCGTCGACTTAAATTCTGCACTTTCATCCTGCACAATGTCTTGCACTAACGATTCATATAAATAAGCTTGGCTACTGTTTTGTGGCCAATCGCTTTGGAAACGGAAGCTTTTGTTTAAGGCTGGTGTTAAGACAAAGACACCTTCATCGTTGCGCAAAATCATTTGACTTTGGTCTTTCTTCGTATTTTTTAAGTTTACACGATAATACGTTGGCTTACTGTGCCAAATTTCAACGTCATATACTTGCGCGTCCTTGCCTGTATTTAGCTTCATTTCTGCTTCAGCTTTATACCCTTTCATATCTTCAATCTTAGCATCTAGTGCATCCGTTACGTCTTGTTGACTTTTTTCGCCACAAGCAGCCAATAGTAATAGTAAAAAGGCGCACGCGAATAACCCAATAAACTTTTTATGCATCTCCCCAACTCCTTTTATATCATGTCATACCTACATGTCGAGAGAAACAAGATACTACCTGTCTCCCTTGTCCGCAATATGAATATATGAAGTTGGGAATATGAATATGCAGACTAGCTTGACGAGCTTTCAATAATTACCTGTGTTACAACATAATGTTGACTGTGTGAAATGGAGACATGAATGTACTTGTTATCGCTTTTATTTAGCGTATAAAGCACTGGTTTTCCACTATGTTCATTTAGAACTTCAATATCTTGAAAACTTAAATCTTTTCCTATTCCTGTTCCTAATGCTTTAGAATAGGCCTCTTTCGCTGAAAAACGACCTGCTAGAAACTCAATCTGCCTTTTCCCTTGGAGTTTATCGTAGCTCGCCTTTTCATTTTTTGTTAAAATACGAGTAACAAACGAAGATTGTCTTTTTGCAAGCTTTTCAATTCGATCTAGCTCGGTAATATCCAGTCCAATCCCTTTAATCAATTGCTCTTCACACCCTTCTATCTTTTTGCATACTGCATAAAATAAAGAAATGCACCTAAAACAAACTATACTAAGTTCCTTATGAAAGGAAGTGGTTGCGATCTTTGTTCGAACCGAAAGCTTTCGCGAATTCAGAACCTACTATCCAATTACATTTCTACTACTTTGTATTCACATACTCTTGTGGGCTTTATTTTTAATTCCTGCCCAACCTATTCAATCCTTATTTTATAACTTTGTTGGTTATAACGGTGCCATTGGCCAAGGAGAATATTGGCGCTTGGCAACATCCATGTTTCTACACAACAGCTTTGCTCATTTACTGTTTAACTCTTTTTCACTATTTTTATTTGCACCACGTTTAGAAAGAGAGCTATCACGCTATAAATTTCTTGGTTTTTATATCGCGTGTGGCTTATTAGCAAATGTACTTACTTTTATCATTCAGCCTGCTTACTATAGTCATGTAGGCGCATCAGGTGCAATCTTCGGCATTTTCGGTGCCTATATTTACTTCATTCGAAACAAAACAATTTATTTTACAAAAAGCGATCAACAAATTGTCATTGTGCTCTTAATTATAGGGTTACTATCTGGATTTTTAAATAGCGGAGTAAATAACGTTGCTCATATCGGTGGCTTTATAAGCGGCTACCTATTAACAATTTTGTTTGCCCGTAAATAACAGGAGAACCGTTCTTTAAACGAACTGTTCTCTTGTTATTTTACAATAAACGTAGATCCATTTACTATTTCGATTCTTTCATATGTTTTTAAATCATTCATCAGCTGAAAGAGCGCTGCATCTTTTTGTTTTGCTTCAATCATGCAATCAATCTGTGGTATTGTCCCAGAAATTGATTGTAAAAATTGATAAAACTCTTCTGCATTTATGTAGTCTGCATGGGCACGAAAGTCTTTTGAGCTTTTTGGACTCGAGATGTGCATTTTCAATGGAAGCTTTTCTTGTTCCCACGCAGCAACAATTCTAGACCAATATTCTGTCCAATCAGGGTTTTCATGTTCACTCCAAACATTATGCTTCAATAACCTTAAACAGTTTTCTAAGTTAGAAATAGAAATACGCTCTAATTTAGAAATAGCAGCTTCTCGGTTTTGAATTCGTTGAAACTGCGCAAAAGTCATCGTCTGAGACGGAGACGCATTCTGTAATTGAACACTCATTGCTACATATCCTAAGCGCACTAAAGTTGACATAGAAAACACCTCACTTTCCGTTTAGTATTTCCTGATGGCAAAAAAATAAGCGAGCCAATTGGCTCGCTTTTCTTTTATGCTTTTGTACGTGAATCTTTGCGGTTGTTTTGGCGATTTCCTTGACCACCGCTATTATTGCTACGACGCTTATCTCCAAATCGCTTAGAGTTTCCACGACGGTTTTGTTGTGAATAGTTTTTAGAATTAGAGCGTGAACGACCACTGCCGTTGTTACCACCACGTCTGTTCTTATCACCTTTTCCAACAACAGGTGGTTCAGCTGTTAAGTTTACAGGCACATCGTTTGGCTCTTTTGTTGCTAACTTAAGTGCTGCTGCTACTAATGCTACAGATTCATTTTCTTCTAGTAGCTCTTCAGCTAATTGCTTATAGTAAGATAAGTTACCTGTTTTTACTGTTTCAACTAACTTATCTGCAGCAATACGCTGTTGACCTTCTAATGCTTCATCCAATGTTGGAGGTGTCATCCGATCCATTTTACGCTTAGTTGTGCGCTCAATGTTGTGTAATTGACCAGATTCTCTTGGTGTTACAAACGTCATCGCTGCACCCATTTTACCCGCACGACCTGTACGTCCAATACGGTGAACATAGCTTTCTGGATCTTGTGGAATATCAAAGTTATAAACGTGAGTTACGCCTGAAATATCTAGTCCACGAGCAGCTACATCTGTAGCAACCAACACGTCAATAGAACCTTCTTTAAATTGACGCAAAACAGATAGACGTTTTGCTTGCGTTAAATCACCATGGATTCCTTGAGCTGAATAGCCACGTACGTTTAGAGCTTCTGATAACTCGTCAACACGACGCTTTGTACGACCAAAAATAATAGCTAATTCTGGTGACTGCATATCTAAAAGACGTGTTAACACATCAAATTTACGTTTTTCTTGTACTTCAACGTAGTACTGTTGAATGTTTGGAACTGTTACTTCTTTTGCTTTTACTTTTACAACTTTAGGTTCGCTCATGAATTTTTCAGCAATGCGGCGGATTGGGTCAGGCATTGTTGCTGAGAATAATAGCGTTTGATGATTTTCAGGAACATTAGATAAGATTTTTTCAATATCTTCAATGAATCCCATATTTAACATTTCATCCGCTTCATCTAATACAACAGTGTGAACATCTTGTAAGCGAAGTGTACGACGGTTAATATGATCTAACATACGTCCTGGTGTTCCAACGATAATGTGAGGGCGTTTCTTTAGAGCGCGAATTTGACGGCTGATATCTTGACCACCGTAGATTGGTAAAACACGAACGCGTTTTGTTTGTCCAATCTTATAAAGTTCTTCAGATACCTGTACAGCAAGTTCACGTGTAGGTGCGATAATTAAACCTTGAATTGCATCAACGCTTGCATCTACTTTTTCGATAAGAGGAATACCGAATGCTGCTGTTTTACCAGTTCCTGTTTGTGCTTGTCCAATTAAATCATGACCTTGTAGCGCTAAAGGAATTGTTTCAGACTGGATTGGTGTAGCTTCCTCAAAACCCATTTTACTAACAGCGTTGTTTAGCTGTGGACTTAAACCTAACTCTTGAAATAATGCCAAATTTTTCAAACTCCTTCTATATTTAGACTATCTATATTTTACAAAAAAAAGCATTCCCCGATACCCGGAAAATGCTCTAAACGATTACTTAATGAAATCAACGTTTAGAGAATAAGCATCTCAAGACACTCAAACTACATCATAACACTATGAGTTTTTATTTGCAATAGAGCTTATTCTATTATTCCTCTTCTTATTTCGACATCACTTTAGTGATTACTTCTTCAAGCTTCATACCTCGAGATGCTTTCACCAATACAATATCATTTGAAGAACTAATAGATTGTAAGTGATCTGCTAACGTATCTTTATCGTCAAAATGAAGAACTTTTCCTTCTTGAAAATTCTCTTGTGCTCCCGAGGCAATCTCCTTACTTAGTGGACCGTATGTAAATACATATTCCACTGCAGCAGGGTCAATAAATTTTCCAATCTCTTTATGAAATTGTATTTCTTGATCACCAAGTTCGAGCATATCCCCCAAAACCAAGATTTTCTTGTTATAACCTTGAATCTCATGGATTAACTTAATCGCTGCTTTCATTGATGTTGGACTTGCATTATACGCATCATTAATAAACGTTAATCCACTCTCAGCCTTCACTAATTCCATTCGCATATTTGTCAGCTTCAAGCCAGCTAATCCTTGTGCAATTGTTTCATTACTCAGGTTAAAATAGCGACCAACAGCAATAGCAGCCATCGCGTTATGTGCATTATGCTCACCTAATACAGGAATGAAAAACTTTTGTGTTTCACGTGAAACGAAAAATGTCGTTCCATGTTCTTCTCTTGTCATATCCGTTAAAAAAAGGTCATTATTTGGTGAACTTCCAAACGTAATGGCTTTAAACTTTGGATTATTCACTCGACTTGTTAGAAGTGGTTCATCACCATTAAAGATAAATTGTCCTTGCTCAGATAAACCGCTTGTAATTTCAAATTTTGCTTCAGCAATTCCTTCTCGGCTACCTAAATCTTGCAGATGGGATTCACCAATGTTTGTAATGACAGCAACATCAGGCTCAGCCAGGTTTGAGAGAAATTCAATTTCACCGCGACTACTCATTCCCATTTCAAGGACAGCAATATCAGTATCTTCTTCCAAACGCAAGATTGTTAATGGCATACCGATATGGTTGTTAAAATTACCTGCTGTTTTCAAAACTTTATACGTTGTCGATAAAACAGCATCCACCATGTCTTTTGTTGTTGTTTTCCCGTTACTTCCTGTAATTCCTACCACTTTTACCGCTAATTCATGACGGTACGCTTTTGCTAATTGCTGTAGTGCTTCAAGCGTATCATCTACTAAAATGACAGGTACATTTTGTGGAATATCTTTTTCATCTTTGTTCCATAAGGTTGCCACAGCACCTGCTTCAATTGCTTTTTCAACAAATTCATGTCCATTGAAGCGATCACCTTTAATTGGCACATATAAATTTTCTGGTTGCAGTGTTCTTGTATCAATTGAAACACCTTTAATATGAACCTGTTCGTCACCATGAGCTAAACTGCTGTTTGGAATCATCTTCACCACATCTTTTAGCTTTCGATTAATCATAATGCTTATAACTCCTTTCGCAAAAAGCAGAAACACTATTCATTTTGAATAGTGTCAGCCTTTTTCTTACATCGTATGTTTAATTTTTTGCTTTTCATCATGACGCTGAAGCGCTAAATCCACTAATGTTTCAATTAACACCGGATATTCAACACCTGCATGCTTCCATAATAATGGGAACATACTAAACGGTGTAAACCCTGGCATTGTGTTTACCTCATTAATGATTAACTCGCCTTCTTTTGTTAAGAAGAAATCAGCACGAACAAGTCCTGAACCGTCAATTGCTTTAAATGCTTTAATTGCCAATTCTTTCATTTCTACATACGTTTCTTCGCTAATTTCAGCCGGGATAGCAAGACCTGTGCTACCATCTTCGTACTTAGCTTTATAATCATAGAAAGCAGCCTTTGGTAAGATTTCTCCAACAACTGAGCACGATGGATCATCATTACCTAATACACCGATTTCCACTTCGCGTCCAATTGCCGCTTCTTCAATAATAATTTTACGGTCAAATTGGAACGCTTCCTCAAATGCCGCTTCTAATTCTTTGCGATTATCACACTTACTAATACCAACGCTTGAACCTAAGTTAGCTGGTTTGACAAAGCATGGGTAACCTAAGTTTTCCTCAACAACTTCATATGCTGCTTCACGGTTCTCATCCCACTCTTTGCGAATAAAATATTCATATTTTACTTGCTTTAAACCTGCTTGAGAGAAAAGTTGCTTCATCACGACTTTATCCATCCCTGCTGCAGATGCTAAAACGCCGTTTCCTACATAAGGTAGGTTTAATAATTCTAACAACCCTTGGACTGTTCCATCTTCACCGTTTGGACCGTGTAAAAGTGGGAAAATTACATCAAGCGTTTCTTCATTTTTCACGTCGGATAAAGCAAACATATTTGTATTTAAAGATACTGGTGAAATGACCGTACCACTGTTACTAATTTCAAGTTCGTTTACCGTTTCAAGTGGACCCGTCAACTTTGTACCGCGAACCCATTCGCCTGTTTCAGTAATATAAATTGGATGTACTTCATATTTATCATGGTTAACTGCTTTTGTTACTGCTAAAGCTGTTTGTAAAGATACTTTATGTTCAGCGGATTTTCCCCCGTATAAAAGACCAAGCTTAATTTTCACAAGTGTTCCTCCTAACACAATTTAATCTTTTCTATTTTATCACTTTCTCTATCCTTATAGGAAACAGTTTCTTTCTTTATTACTTATGTAAAACGTGGGCAGATGTGAGTCAAATTATAATTTATTTTTGACTTATCTGCTATCGTAACAGCTTCTGTTCAAATCAGTAAGAGAATTCCGACTCCAATAAAAAAGTGGTAAAAGAGTTGATCTTTTTACCACTTTTATTATTATTGTACTTCATGCTTGTATAAGAATACCGCTTTCTTTGGAAGCTTTCCATACAATAAACTTGCAAACGGTAAAAACCGATGACAAGCCCATATAATGAGGTAGCATAAAGCTAAAGTTAATACATACCGAATTAGCATTTCAATGTGAAACAATTGATTACTATTTGCAGGTACAAATTCAGAGACAATATTTAATACTAAAGGATGGATTAAATAAAAGCCAAAAGAGTACATTGCAATATTTCGAACTGTAATAACAGCTCTTCTAGGAAGTTTTGCAGCTAAGATCTCTCCTATACGAAATGCTACGTAGCTTCCTAACACGAGATAAATCGTATTAATCGTCTCGTACATAACCCCTGATAGGTAAAGTGTCTTAATTGTATACACATAATAGTGTAAAGAAGAGACGATTGCTCCTGCAATTAAAGCAATAATTAGCAAAACAATCGTAGATTTATTCGCGCTTTTTGCTTTCTGTTCATTATAGTAAACACCAATCCATGCTCCTAATAGGAAGGTAGATAATGAACTAATAAATAAAGTAAATGATACAAGACCGTACATTGAATTTAATTGAAGATAAACTAACTGTAAGACGACTCCGAATAACCACATATAGCGGCGAAAAAAAGTAAACTTTTGAGCGATCCATATAAAAACAGGTAAAACAAGATAAATTTGCACAATTAAGAAAATAAAGTGCAGTTGATAGTAAGATTCACCTTTTAAAATGCGCAGCAAAATTTCTGTCGCGTTAAATTCTCTTGCACCTACATAAATTGAATATGCTTCATAAATCAATGCCCAAATGATATAAGGAATAAGAATATATGTAACTCGCCTCTTATAGTAACTTTTCCATAACTCTTTTGTTAACGGCTTTTTTATATAGCTATAAAAGAATACGAGTCCTGTAATCACAATAAAGATTCCCGCTTCAATCCGAATAATGCGGTTGATAAAATGATACTTCTGATACGCATCACCGCTATATGGAAGGACGCTTGCATACGCTGCCGTTACGTGTACAAGTACAACCATCATCATGGCAAATAATCTTAAAAAATAAATTGATTCAATTTGTTGTTTCTTCACATTCTGTCTCCTATTATGAAAAAATTTAACACGTCATCTCTATTCCCCTATGCCATAAGTGTTAAGCCTTACTTTTCCCCTATTTTTAAAAAAGTTTCATAAAAAAA
>NZ_BCVD01000072.1 GCF_001591565.1 Priestia flexa NBRC 15715
TGTCTCAGTCTCTTTTTTATTTCATCAGCACGCGTCGCTCATTAAAGAATAACTTATAACCTAGGTAGATAAAGTATAAAATGGCAGCTGACAGCACAGCAATCCACATGTAGTAAAGACCTTCTGCTCCCCATACGCCTGTTAAGTTAAAGAGTGCCGGGATGGTAAGCGTAATCCACGACTGGACAACGGCGACTTTTCCCACATATTCTGTAATATCCCGCTCCTGCGTGTTGATAAAGTAAAATAGAAACCAAAGAAATGCCCACAGCAACCACGTTAAGCCGTTTACAACGTCACCATATCTTGTAAAAGCGATGGTCATATAAACAAGAGCTAAAATCGATACCCAAAGCGAATAATAGCCAAGGCCTGTTCCTTCCATTCCTTTGATAACGGTTACACCAACATACAAATACGTTAAGCCAAATAAGAAAATAGCGGCTTTTTCGTAAAGCACCCAGTTTGTTTGATCTGAAACAATAATTAAATAAAACGGCGCAATCATTTGAAAGACGCCGACAAATAGGTTAAACACCCCGACGTTTTTATCGTTTGCTTTTCCTAAAAGCATCAGCCCGTTTAAAAACAGCGCTGCTCCTGATAGTAATAATCCAATGCTGTCCATGTTGTCGTAAAGAATACTAGACTCTTTACTACCTCCTTTATATGTGCTCGAAGTACTGTATGATTCTTATCTTCCCACAAAAGAAAAAAGCAATCCTGCCCGCAGCAGAAATGCTTTTCCTTCTTCATTTGTTTTATAAAATAAAGCTTACAATAATCGCTGATAACACACTTACTAACGTTGCACCGTACAATAAGCGTAAACCAAAGCGAGCCACTGTGTTTCCTTGTTTTTCACTTAAGCCTTTAACAGCTCCAGAAATAATACCAATTGAAGAGAAGTTTGCGAATGACACTAAGAATACAGAAACAATTCCTAGCGTACGCTCACTAAACTGTCCAGACATATCCGCTAAGCTCATCATCGCCACAAACTCATTCGTTACAAGCTTTGTTGCCATAATTCCACCAGCAGCTACCACTTCTGAACCTGGAATACCCATAATGAAGGCAAATGGTGCAAATACATAGCCAAGAATTTCTTGGAATGAAATTCCAAGAATCATTTCAAATACGTTGTTAATGGCTGCGATTAGCGCAACGAATCCAATAAGCATTGCCCCTACAATGATGGCTACTTTAAATCCATCCATGATATATTCGCCAATCATTTCAAAGAACGTTTGTTTTTCTTCATCTTGCACTTCTAAAATATCTTCATCTGTCGTTACTGTATACGGATTAATAATCGACGCAATGATGAAACCACCAAATAAGTTAATAACGATTGCTGTTACTACGTACTTTGGCTCAATCATTGTCATGTACGCACCAACAATTGACATTGAAACCGTTGACATTGCAGACGCACATAATGTATATAGACGGTTTGGAGGTAGTTTATCCAGCTGTTTCTTTACTGTGATAAATACTTCTGATTGACCTACAATAGCAGAAGCTACTGCGTTATAAGATTCAAGTCTTCCCATTCCGTTAATTTTGCTTAAAAGAAGACCAATACCCTTCATGATGAAAGGCAAAATCTTAAAGTGCTGTAGAATCCCAATTAATACAGAGATAAATACGATTGGAAGCAAAACCGTTAAGAAAAATGGAGCTGTTCCGTCGTTCGCTAAGCCCCCAAATACAAATTCAATTCCTTCAGCAGCATATTCCAATAATTTATTAAACGTTGTTGCAATTGCATCAATGATGATAAAACCAAACTTTGTGTTTAATAGAAGCATTGAAAGCAGCAGTTGAAGCACAATCATAATAAGGATTGGCTTATACTTAATGCCTTTTTTATTGTTACTTGCTAAAAATGCTAAACCAAACACAATTAATAACCCTAGTATTCCAATTAAGTATTGCATGTAATAGACTCCCCACTAGTTGTATAAATTCCCATTTAAATCCTATCCTTATAGGCCTTAAACAGCTGCTGCCGAGAGCGTTTTTTTCAAAACAATTCTTTACGTTTTGTGTAAATCTTTTGATGAAAAGAACCCTGGTAACAACTCATTAATGTTTGTCACAACGTGATCGCCTTTTAAATTAGCTAAAATCACGACTGTGCCTGGTGAAAAGAACTCAGCTAAAACTTGACGACAAGCTCCACATGGAGAAATTGGTCCCTCTGTATCCCCAACAACTGCGATTGCTTGAAACTCTTTTTCACCTTCTGAAACAGCTTTAAAAATCGCCGTGCGCTCTGCGCAGTTTGTTAAACCATAGGAAGCGTTCTCGATATTACATCCGTGATATAGTTTTCCTTCCTTTGTTAAAAGAGCTGCACCTACATGAAAATTTGAATATTGAACATATGCTTGTTTACTTGCAACAATTGCTTCATCAATTAATTTTTTCGGCTCCATTCATTCATCATCCTTTTTCATGGTTTAAAGCAGGTTAGCTCAGTGTATGAGCTAACCCGCTAGACATTCTCTTCAGATTCTAATCGAATTAGTATGAGCTGTTGCTAATTTCGCCTTTAGCAATTGAAACACCAGAGCTTGCACCGATACGCGTAGCACCTGCTTCAATCATCGCTTTAGCGTCTTCTAATCCTCGTACGCCACCAGATGCTTTTACGCCAAAGTCTGG
Source organism: Priestia flexa NBRC 15715 (assembly GCF_001591565.1). Lineage (GTDB taxonomy): Bacteria > Bacillota > Bacilli > Bacillales > Bacillaceae_H > Priestia > Priestia flexa. The sequence goes on from NZ_BCVD01000072.1 coordinate 2,674, forward strand.
TCCAACTGTTTTTCTCATTAACGCAACATCTTCAACCGTTGCGCCACCTGTTGAGAAGCCAGTAGATGTTTTAACAAAGTCCGCACCTGCTTTAACAGATAGTTCACAAGCTTTTACTTTTTCTTCGTCTGTTAATAGACATGCTTCAATGATTACTTTCACTAATGCTTTACCTTTTGCAGCGTCAACAACTGCTTTAATATCACGCTCTACTAAATCGTAATTTTTGTCTTTTAACGCACCGATGTTAATGACCATATCAACTTCGTCTGCACCGTTTTCAATTGCATTTGTTGTTTCGAATGCTTTTACTTCTGGTGTGCTTGCCCCTAGTGGAAAACCAATTACCGTACATACTTTTACTTCTTGTGCATCGCGTAATAACTCAGCAGCTTTTTTAACCCACGTTGGATTCACACATACAGATGCAAATGAATATTCTTTTGCTTCCTGTGCAAGTACTGTAATTTGCTCTTCTGTTGCGTTAGCTTTTAATAAAGTGTGGTCAATCATTTTTGTAATTTCGTTGCTCATGTTTAATTCTTCCTTTCAATCCTCTTATAAAGTAAAATTTTAACCTGTAGAAGCTCTATTTCTCTTCCACTGAATACCTAGTTGAACCATCGTGGCCTTTAGGCGCACTAGAATTAATGAATTTCTTTGTAGATGAGCGTTGGTGCATCTACCTGTTCAGATACAATTGTATAAGAATCGTAAATAACGTTCATTACTTCATCCACGTTTTCAGAGTTACTATGAATTGTTACAAGCGTATCGCCCTTCTTAACAGCATCTCCTACTTTTTTGTGCAGTACTACACCAACAGCTAAATCAATCACTGATTCTTTTGTTGCGCGACCTGCACCAAGTTTCATTGCTGCTACGCCGATTTGCTCAGCAACAATTTCTGATACATAGCCATCTGCTTTTGCTGGAACCGAAATTTTATAAGAAGCATCCGGAAGCTGTGATGGATCATCTACTACGGATGTATCTCCACCCTGTGCTTCAAGGAATGTTTTAAATGTTGCAAGTGCTTGTCCGTTATCGATCACTTCTATTAATAGCGCACGCGCCTCTTCAAGGCTGCTTGCTTTCTTTGCAAGCATAACCATATGGCTACCTAACGTCAAGCATAATTCTGTTAAATCTTCCGGCCCTTCACCTTTTAACGTATCGATTGCTTCTTTCACTTCTAGCGCGTTTCCAACCGCAAATCCAAGCGGTTGACTCATATCAGAAATGATAGCTTTTGTGTTTCGTCCAACACCTTTTCCGATTTCAACCATTGCTTGTGCTAATGCTTCTGCATCTTTTAAGTCTTTCATAAACGCACCGTTTCCAGTTTTAACATCTAAACAAATTGCGTCTGCACCCGCTGCAATCTTCTTACTCATAATTGAGCTTGCAATCAGTGGAATTGAATCAACTGTTGCCGTTACGTCACGTAGTGCGTATAAACTTTTATCTGCTGGCGTTAAGTCACCGCTTTGTCCAATAACCGCTAGTTTGTTTGTGTTTACTAGACGAATAAATTCGTCGTTCGTAATTTCAACGTGGAATCCTGGGACAGCTTCTAGCTTATCGATTGTTCCACCCGTATGACCAAGGCCGCGACCTGACATCTTAGCGACCGGTACGCCTACCGCTGCAACAAGTGGTCCAAGTACTAACGTTGTTGTATCTCCTACTCCACCTGTACTGTGCTTATCTACTTTAATGCCTTCAATTTCACTTAAGTCAATTTGATCACCTGAGTTTACCATCGCTGTCGTTAAATGAACGCGCTCTTCCTGCGTCATATCCTGGAAATAAATTGCCATTGCTAGTGCGGACATCTGATAGTCAGGCAAGTTACCATTTGTATATTCAGTAATAATAAAGTCAATTTCACTTTTTGTTAATTCTAAGCCATTTCGCTTTTTTTCAATTAGATCTACAACTCTCATTGATATGGCCTCCCCATGCGCTTTCTTTTCAAAATTATAACGCTTTCAATAACTTACATCTTCACTATATCTCAACATTGAACAAATGTAAATATTTATCTTGACATTTGTTCAACGTTTTTTATGATGTCACTTTTTCAAGCAGCTGCTGAGCTGTAAATGGGTCTGTGACTAGTGTATTAACATACCCGCCTTTTATCGCACCGTAAATACCTTCCACCTTGTGCGCCCCTCCCGCTACGAGGATCGAATGTTCCTTTTGCTTAAGTTCTTCTAAATCTAAACCAAGCGTGCGTTCATTTAAGCTCGGGTTGCAAATACACCCATTTTCATCGAAAAATCGCGAACAAATATCACCGACTGCGTGCGGATCTAGCTGTTTTAAATCCTCTTCTGTGAAATAACCTAGCTGAAACAGCAAAGAATCTGTTTTAATAGGACCCGTCGTAAAGATCGCAATATTTGCTTTTTTGCCAAGTTCTAATATTCCTTTTATATGACGATCAGCTTCCATTGCCTGCTTTACTACAACATGATCAACAATAGCCGGAAGCGGTAAATAAAGAGGAACGGTGCTATAAGCATTTCCAAACAGATGCAGTATTTCAGAAGCATACGTGTTGGTTTCAGAATGGCTAACTCCACCTTTTAACTGTACAACTTTCACATCTTTTACACGCTTATTTTTGAGCTTCATCCCTACATGATAAAGCGTTGTTCCCCACGTTACGCCAATAATATCTCCATCTTTTACAATTTTATCAAGGTAATCTGCTGCTGCTTCTCCTAAACCTTCCTTTACAAGGTTTCGATCTTCATGAGGTATAGATGCGACAATTGCTTTTTTTAGTTTAAACGTTTGTTCTAGCTGAGCTGATAGCTCTTTCACATCGATGGTAGAATCGATAATTTTAATTTGTACAATGCCTTCAGATTTAGCTTGTTGCAGTAAGCGTGAAACAGTTGGCCTTGAAACTCCAAGCTTTTTAGCAATTTCATTTTGATTATAGTCAAACAGATAATACATCTTTGCTGCTTCGATTGCTTTCGTTAACTTGTCGCTTTCCATAAGCATCTCCTTTACGTCAGTATAGCGTTTTCATTTTTCTATCTTACCAAACAATGAACATTTTTATAATACTACCTGAACATTTTTTCAAAAACCCCTCTTCTAATCGAAGAAAGGCTTAGCGGTTGACGGCATATACGACAAACAACACAATATTCAACATAATAAGAGCAACCCCCGCAAGGAGCCACTTTGTTCCCTGAGACTTCTTCTCTCCTTCTTGCATTTCAAAGCCTCGGATAGCAAACACGATTCCGAGTGTAAAAAATAAAAAGAATGTTTGACGATAATCAAAAAAAGCTAAAACCAAAAAAATGGCTGTAAAAAATACCATGATCATTTCTAATGCTATATACGGCTGTCTTTTACATACTAACAGTTTCAAATTGCACACCTACCCTTTATCCAAGTTCTATGACAACTTATTTTACTATTTTTTCGCGAGCAGGTGTCAACGTTTGATGTACTGTTCACGTATTTGTAACAAAAGCGCTCCTATGTTAGGAAGCGCTTTTGTTATTCATTCATATTTGGATTCACCGGATTATCGATTCCTGTTTTCTCTTGAATCTTTTTATAAATAAAGTACGTATAGATGGCGATCAAAATTGAGAACGCCCACGTCACTGCTTGGCGAAAGACAATCATGTTGCCATACCCTTCAACACCGTACTTTTGAATAAGAACGTATTTTACAATGGCTAAAAACACATAGCGCCCCGCAAATAAAACGGTTAACCAGTTCATCATTTTAAAGAGATCTTGCTCAAAGAATAGCTTTTTTGAATCTTCACGCTTATATCCCATTAAATAGGCCGTATCAACAAAGAAATATAGCCCAATTGGACACTTCACTAAAATCGTTATAAACGTAAAAATAGCTAGTCCAATCATAAAATAAACCTGATTAACCAGCATGGTTTCTGCATTACCCGACAATAAATCTACAATTGTTCGCGCAAGCAAGGTAATAACAAGAAACAGTCCCGTTACGTTAAATTGACGCTCTTTAATAAACGTATAGATGGTATAGAAGAATGCAGGGGCTGTCGATAATAAAATGGCGTAATAATCACCGATAAGATCTTTTCCCTGATTCCAGATAAGGTACGGGATTGCAATGTAAAAAAGCAAGTCAAACCATACTCGTTTTGAATTGTTCATAGCGCCCTCCTTTTCCACTATTGTTAGTGTAATTATATGGGAAAATGATGTAGAAGAAAAGGTTATTTCATTTGCAGAAACGAAAAGCCTTCCTCGTTTTCATTTAGATCATATACGTCTTCACCTTTCATAAACAAGACGCCGTGGAAAATTTGAAGATCATCATCACACGCTTCACAAAACTCTTTCTCACAGTCATTCCAAAAGGTAAAAAGAGATAGCTTTTTCATATGAACGTGGCGATAACTCGCTTGATGTTCATGAATAAGCCTTGTATAATGCTCAAGCGCTTCTTTTTTATGGTCGAATTCAATCGTTTCAATAATGTCTTTTTCCCAACCATCTAGAAAAAGCCACGGTTCACAGTCAGTTTTAATTTTATGGACTTTCCATTTTTCATTCATAATACTTCGCTCCTTACTTCGTCTTACAGGATGCTTACTCTTTTATTATTCAAGAAAAACACCCTCGAATCAAGTAATACGCTAAAAGCGCACCAGCTATCTTTGAGCTGATGCGCTTTCACGTTTGCTACGAAGCGATTCGCTTTGTATCTATTTGTTTTTTCAGCCAACCTTTACCTTCTACAATGCGTGACACAAGCATAGAAGATACGTTATCTCCCGTTACGTTCACCATTGTTGCAGGTGGATCGACAATCATGCCTAGCGCGGCCATAACCGGAAGTGCTTCAATTGGCAAGCCAAACATCGTTAAAATCAACATCTCACCAACTGCGCCTCCGCTCGGTAGACCCGCAATGACAACACCACATAAAATAGCAACAACAACGGCTTTCACAAACGTATCGATGCCGCTGAAATCCATATCGAATAGCGTAAAGGCAAATGAAATTTTTAAGATTGCAGCCAAGCAAGACCCGTCCATATGTACGGTTGCTCCAATTGGAATGACCGTTTCTCGCACATCTTTTGGAACGCCCGTTTGTTTAGCTGCCTCTAGGTTAACAGGCACGCTGGCTACGCTGCTCCCTGTCCCTAAAGCCGTAACCGCTGGCGTTAAGATATTTTTCCAAAAACGAACGATCCCTTCTTTTCCTCCTGCTAAAAAGGCATAAAGCGTAAAGCCAACAAAGAAGTATAAAAGAGCTACCGGGTAATATACGGCTACTGCTTTTGCATACGTTCCTAATAAATCAGGACCAAATACACCAACTAACGACGCGAAGTAAGCAAATAACCCAATTGGTGCCACGTACATCACAAGCGTTACCATTTTCATAAACACCTGTGAACCTGATTGTAGTACTTTCACAAACGGCTTTCCAGCTTCACCAATTAGCGTTGCTGATAATCCTAAAAGTACGGCAAAAACAATAAGTGCAAGCATATGTTCACGAGACAGTAAATCCACAAAGTCAGACGTTGTAAATGCTTGTACAAACTGATCGGCAATATTAATATTTTCTACCTGATCTGGCTTTTCAATTGTAATTGGTGACGCATCAACTGATAAAAATGCCTTAACTGCAAAAAGCATTAATAAAGATGAAATAATGCCAGTCAAAATAAAAACGCCAAACATTGAGCCAATGATTTTTCCAAAGCGATTCATATTCGCAGTGTTTGATACGGCTGCTGCAATGCTAAAAAACACGAGCGGCACAACAACCATAAACATTAAGTTTAAATAAATGTCCCCTAGTGGCTTTAACACTTCTGCTTTCTCTCCAGCAAAAAACCCTACTGCTCCACCAGCAAAAATAGATGCTAGTAAAATGAGCGGAAAGCGATATGGTTTTAACGTGTACATAAACATCCTCCTTCTAATTAAAACGCTCACAAAAAAAGCGACAGCATGCGCGCTGTCACTTTTTTGATTTTACTATAGTTTTAAAATTGGTCAATCCAGCTTTAGCCCCTTTTAACAAATTGTATACTTCCGACTTTTCCAAATAATTATAAAGATATGATAACAAGCAGTGCTAGCATAAATACTACTCCAAGGAATTCATAAACATAGCTCTTTGACTCTTTATCAGTCATCCAATGCTCAATTCCTCGCAAAGTATCTACTAAAATAAAAAAGCCACACACTGGCAGTGCTCGAATCCAGATGGGAAACTCATCGCTTCTCTCTGAAAACGTGACAACACCAAGAAAATAAATGAACAATACTACTATGATACCTTCAATCACCCTATACAGCCTCTTTCTATCTTTGGAAAACAGACTTACACGCTTTTCTTGAATATTTAACCTCTTTTTCAAATAGTAATGGCTAGTTGAAAAGTAAAGTATAAAAAGAAGAATGACACCTATTAAACCCTCATAACTCATTTAAATTCCCCTTTAGCAAGCTATAGTATATTAAGGTAATATCATAATTAAAGGGTTAAATGTAATTATTTGCATAAAAAACCCTCCACTTTCAAAATAAAAAGTAGAGGGTTCTATGTACGCAAAAGAGCTATTAATCTCGCTCTTTTGCTCGTTGCGTATCTCGAATATTTTTTTGAATTGTCACTACTGCAAACAAGCTCAACACAAATGACATGCCGTAGAAGCCTTTTTCGCTTAGCGTAATACTCCCTGCGTTATATAAACCAATAACCATTAATGAAATCGATACAATAAGTGCAAACCAGCTAATTCCATAATAAATACCTGTAACAGGGATATCTTCCTCTTTGTCTCGAACGGCTTTTTGAAGAGATACCGCTGAATAAAGTCCAAATACTAAAACAGCAAAATAGTAGCCTTTTTCATTTAGCTCCATCGTTGCGTTAAATAATCCAACCAAGTAAGCTACAACTCCAATCAGTAGCGCTCCCCAAGATGCTCCTTTAAAAGCTGAAGTTGGCTCTCCTTCTTTTCGTTCTACCTTAACCTTTGGCTCATCTTGGTTTCGCTTCTCTGGAAATAGTTCATGCTCATTCGCCATTTAGGTTTTCGCCTCCTCTTCTCTCTTAATCTAAACAAATACGCGATTGTACGTTCACTTATACCATTATATAGAAAATAGGTTAAATTAATAGGTGTTTTTGTCATCTTTTAATAAGACTTTATGCTCAAAATAAATAAATAAATACACTTCTGTTTTTTATACAAAAAAAAGAAACAGCTTCATGAGCCATCTCTTTTCTACGTACGACGCTTTTAACGCTTAAATATTCTTTTTCATGCCACAGCTAACGCATTCTCGCAAAAATTTCCCTTCTCCTACACTACTTTTAAAATGAACGCTCTCGCAGTTGTCGCAGCGACCCGCAACTTTATCAGGGAGATCTTTGTATTCATATACTTTGTCCAGATCAATATTGGCATATAAACCTTCTTTTTCTTCCACCTTAAACACTCCGATTTCATTTGAGATTGCTTCTATATCATACCAATATTAATTTAAGAATAAAAGACGCCTTCTTTATTTTCTCTCGGAGTAGCTACCTACAGCATACACTTGTTCTTAGCTGCTGGTTTTACTTTATGTTTATTATTTAGAATATAGTTTTTTTAGATACTTAGATGCGTTGACACACACTCATAAAAAAACCACCGCATCCGCAGTGGTTTTCATCTTACGCTTCAAAATATTCTTTGTAAAAGCCACCAACTTGACCTGTGTTGTCGACTACAAAGTAAAACTCTTCCGTTTCATTTTTTACATCGTATACTTTTCCTGCTGTTAGCACGTTTTCTACCATGTACTTTTTCGCATTCGTATGTACACATTTTACTTGTTTGATGGTTGGACGATCATTCCACTCTAAATGAATCATATTTGGTCTCTCCTTTTGAACGATTGGACGTTAACTTTGCCCTTCGTTCATTTTACCCCAACTGCTTTTTTTTTCGCAACTGTCGCTTTAACAAAACGTGCCGTATGTTGAATAATTTGGTCTTTATCATAGTCCATGGACGCTACATGATACGAATTAGGAAGCATAACTTGATGAGCTGTTTTTGAACGAATATGCTCCAGAATATAAGCTGAGTTGCTTGGTGGTACAACATGATCGACTGTGGATGTTAAAACTAGCGCTGGGCACGTTACGTAAGATAAGCGTTCCTCCGCTTCATCCATTAAAGATAATAGCTCGCGCATTGAACGAACGGGTACCTTATCATACGTAATTTCATGTACGTTAGGATCTTTGATATCCGGCTTATCTTCTTTTACATAGCGAAGTGTATGTGCATTTCTGTAAGCTTCCATTGAAGGAATTGAATTCATTGCTGGGTTAATAGCAATTACGCCGGACAGGTCTAATCCTTGACTTGCGGTATGAAAGGTTAACGTTCCGCCCATCGATTGCCCTAGGATGAAGACGTGCTCACATCTTTCTTTTAAAAAGCGATAGCCTTCTAAAAAGTCTGCTTTCCAATTTTCATAGGTTGCCTGTTCAATATCTCGATAGTGAGTTCCATGGCCCGTTAGACGAATTCCATAAACCGTATAGCCTTTAGCTGCCAAGCCTTGGCCGATATGTTCCATGCTTTGTGGCGTTCCCATAAATCCGTGAGAGACTAAAATACCAACTTCATTCCCTTTATGATAAAAAGCTTCCGCTCCTTGAATAACATCATAACGTTCCATTATTCTTCACCCTTTACGCTCAAATTTTCTGACAAGATTGATTATTTATATAATACACCTATAATTCCTATAAGTCAACTGGGTTTTTATTTTTTACAGAATTGTCAAAAAAACATCAGAGTATGTCTCTAGCGCTTCATTATCAACAAAAAATCCGAACTATAAAAGAGTCGTTAACTCTCAATAGTTCGGATAGATCATTGACTAAAATACTTATGTCCCAGCCTCGTTTTTCATTAACCTTCTAATAATAATGTTTCTGGATCTTCTAACAGTTCTTTCACTGTTACTAGGAAACCAACGGCTTCTTTTCCATCAACAATGCGGTGATCATAAGATAAGGCAATATACATCATTGGACGGTTTTCAATACGGTCTTCGTCAATTGCAACTGGACGAGTCTGTATTTTATGCATTCCTAGAATCCCTACTTGTGGACCATTTAAGATTGGCGTTGACATTAATGAACCGAATACTCCACCGTTTGTAATCGTAAATGTTCCTCCCTGCAGGTCACCTAGAGCTAGCTTATTGTCACGCGCTTTTTTCCCAAGCTCAAGGATACTTCCTTCAATACCTGCAAACGTTTTGCGGTCTGCATCACGAACAACTGGTACAACAAGCCCATCCGGCGCAGATACGGCAATACCGATATCATAGAACTTTTTAATAACAAGCTCGTTGCCTTGAATTTCAGCATTTAATAATGGATACTTTTTCAGCGCTGCTACAACGGCTTTTGTAAAGAATGACATAAAGCCAAGTTTTACATCATGCTGTTCAAAGAATTTGTCTTTACGACGCTTACGAAGTTCCATAACAGCTGTCATATCAACTTCGTTAAATGTTGTTAACATCGCAGCCGTTTGCTGTACTTCAACTAAGCGATTTGCAATCGTTTGACGACGGCGTGACATGCGTACACGTTCAACTGGTTTATCACTGTTCTCACTTACTGTTGGAGAAGGTACCGGCTTAGATTGACGAGCACTTTGAGCTTTTGCATCAGCTTTTTGCTCTGCTGTTTTTTGGCTAGCAAATGAATCGATATCATGCTTGCGAACGCGGCCTAACGGATCTGCCGTTGGCACTTCGTCAAGCTTAATGCCTCGCTCTCTTGCAGCTTTACGCGCAGCTGGAGATGCAATTAACCACTGCTTTTGCGGAACCTCTTCCTTCGCTTCTGCCGCAGGTGCTACCTCTTCTTTTGCTTCTTTTTGTTGAACAGGCTCTTCCACTTTTACTTCTTCCTTCACTTCTGCTTTTGGCGCTGGCGCTTGACCATCGGCTGCTAAGCGAGCAATTGTTTCCCCCACTTGAACCGTATCTCCTTCACCTGCTAGAAGCTCCGTTAGTACGCCTGAATCTTCCGCTGTAATCTCAACGTTTACTTTGTCAGTTTCTAATTCAACGATATAGTCGCCTTTTTCAACAAAGTCTCCTACCTGCTTAAGCCACTGTGCTACTGTTCCCTCTGAAATTGATTCTGCTAATTCCGGTACTTTAATTTCTCCCATTGTTCATTCCCCTTCCTTATCGTGTCACTACATCATTAGCGATTTGTGTTTTCGTTAATGCTTCTTGTAATATACGCTCTTGCTCTTGTCTATGAGTGATTGGGTCTCCTTCTGCTGGGCTTGAACGTCTTCTGCGTCCAATGTAATCAACGCTCACGCCTTCAGGTGCTACTTCGCGAAGCTTAGACTCAACATAATTCCATGCACCCATATTCTCAGGCTCTTCTTGCATCCACGCAATTTCTTTTAAGTTTGGATATTTAGCAAATAAATCAGCTACAACTCGTCTTGGGAATGGATAGATCTGCTCAAGGCGTAGTACATGTAACCAATCTAGCGACTTATCAGATTTTTGGATGCGATCTGTTAAATCTCCGCTAATTTTACCGCTGCATAAAACGATACGCTCAACTTCTTCTGTTTTTTCACCTAAGTTTGGTTGTTCGACAACTAAGCGGAAAGAACCGTTTGTGAACTCTTCCATATTTGATACGCTAAACGCACTTCGAAGCAAACTTTTTGGTGCCATTACAACAAGTGGACGCACCTCTTCTTTTTTCAAAACAGCCGCTTGACGACGTAATAAGTGGAAATATTGCGCCGCGCTCGTTACGTTTGCCACCGTCCAGTTATTTTCAGCAGCTAGCTGTAAGAAACGTTCTAATCTTGCGCTTGAATGTTCTGGCCCTTGGCCTTCATGTCCGTGTGGAAGTAAGAGAACCATACCTGATTTTTGTCCCCACTTCGCGCGACCTGCTGAAATGAATTGATCAATGATAACCTGACCAGCATTTGCAAAGTCTCCGAACTGAGCTTCCCAAATCACAAGTGTTTCTGGTGCAAACACATTATATCCGTAATCAAATCCTAACACTGACCCTTCAGAAAGAGGACTGTTACGAATATCAAAGGAAGCGCTTACGTTCTTCATTGTGTGCAGTGGTGAGTATACATCCCCTGTCTCATAGTCATGCAATACAAGGTGACGATGAGCGAATGTTCCACGTTCTGAGTCTTGTCCTGTGATACGAATTGGCGTACCGTCACGTAAAATGCTTGCAAATGCAAATGCTTCACCTAGTGACCAGTCTACTTTACCATTTTCTTCAAACGCTTTCGCACGTTTTGACAAAATACGGTCTAACTTTGGAAATACCTTAAAATCTTCTGGATACGTCACAAGTTCTCGGTTAATTTCTAAAAGCTCTTCTTTTGGCACAGACGTATCTAAAGTTGGAATACCATTAAATACTGCTTTTGGCATTTCCATAATTTGATGACGCTTTTCTGCTTTTAGTGGTACTTTATCATAAGCAGTCTGCAATTTCTTTTGAAGTTGCTCACTGATTTCATTCACTTGTTCTTTAGTAACCACTTGTGCTTTCTCCAATTGTTCAGCATAAAGCGCACGAACCGTTGGACGCTTTGTAATAATTTCATACATCTTCGGCTGCGTTACAAATGGCTCATCCATTTCATTGTGGCCAAATCGACGATATCCAATCAGATCAATTAAAAAGTCTTTATTAAAGCGGCGACGATACTCATATGCAAAGTAAGCCGCTGCCAGACATGCTTCTGGATCGTCTGCGTTTACATGGACAATCGGAATTTCGAATCCTTTTGCTAGATCGCTCGCGTATTTCGTTGAACGAGAGTCTACGCTTTCCGTTGTAAATCCAATCATATTGTTAGCGATAATATGAATAGTTCCACCCGTTTGGTACCCAGAAAGCTGATTTAAGTTTAGCGTTTCTTGAACAATTCCTTCACCTGGAAACGCTGCGTCACCGTGAATTAGAATCGCAAAAGATTTCGTGATGTCTTGCTTTGGATAACCGTTTGTTTGGCGATCGTCCTGAGCAGCTCTTGTAAACCCTTCCACAACTGGATTAACGAATTCCAAATGACTCGGGTTACTTGCCAATGTCAAACGAGCTCGAACTGTGTTTTCAGCTTTAATTTGCTTATCTGCACCTAAGTGATATTTTACGTCTCCTGTCCAACCATAGTTAATGCCGATTGAACCCTCAGATGGTACAAGCTCTTTATTCGGTGAATGTTGGAACTCAGCAAAAATCATTTCATACGGCTTGCCTAGTACGTGTGCTAACACATTTAGACGTCCGCGGTGCGCCATTCCAATATTAACTGTTTTCGGACTTTTTTCGACAGAGCGTGCAACTAGCTCATCAATTAATGGAATAAGCATATCTACGCCTTCAATTGAGAATCGTTTTTGTCCGACAAATGTACGATGTAGAAATTGCTCAAATCCTTCTACTTCCGTTAGACGCTTTAATACTGAAATACGCTTTTCATCAGAAAGAGGTTGAAAAATTGCTCCTGACTCCACCATTTCAGTAAGCCACTTATTCTCCTCCATGTTATGTACATGATGGAATTCAAACGCCATTGTCTTCGTGTATACATCGGTTAAATACTCAATTGCAGCCAGACCATCCTTTACATGTGCAGGCGCATTTGCGCAAAGAATTTCAACCGGTACTGCTTTTAAATCTTCCTTTGATAATCCATAGTCTTCTAGATGTAGAAGCACAGGATCTTTCTTACCGCTTTCTAACGGTTTGATTGATGCATATAAATGACCGTATGCACGAATATTTTCTGCTAGCTTAATGGCAGCGGCAATCTTAGCCGTATTAGCTGCTGGAACAGGCTGTGTATCTCCCGCTTCAGCATAGCTGCTATCAAGCAATGGCGGTGCACCCCAATAATCAAATAGTTCTTTTAGTTCTGGATCTACTAAATCCGACTTTTCTTCATATAACTCATACTGTTCTAATACATAGCCATAGTTTGGGCCCAAAAACCCTTTCCAAGGCTCACCTCTGTTTGACGTTTCGTTACCCATTTAAAAACCCCCAACGAGTTATAATAAGTGAAATCTTTATTCAACTTTTAATGTCTTACTAGAATTAAAGTACTAAAAGTGATTGATTTCGCATTTTCAAAATACTGATTGCCTTATGGTCAGACATCTTTACAAGCTGGATGTTCTTCCAGTACTTGTATTTGATATCTGTCTCTATTTTACCACTGTTAAGCCTGTCAATCAAAATGAAATCGCTATATTTCTTTAATTTTTTTTACTTTTTTAATAGTCTTACGACTTTTTGAAAGCGCTTTATAAGTAAAGTGAATTACTTATCAAAATAAGTCTTAATGATTGGTTATCACACAACTATCCATACAAATTAATTGCCTAAAATTAAATTTCAGATATAATAACTAGACGCTATAACTCTCATTTCTTTCAGTCATAGTTTTGCTCGTCAAACGAAAAAAAGAAGCTTACATTGAATTAAGCTTCTTTTTCTTCTATCGTACCTTCTAATTCAATTTTTACGTTCCCTTGAATTGCTCGTGAAATCATGCAGGAGGTCTCCGCTTTTTCCATGAGGCGCTGCACGCGACTTTTTTTCTCCATATCCTTTGAATCTAACACAACATGTGGACGGTGAATGATTTTTTCATAGGTAAACACACCTTTGGTGACGTCCACGACTGCTTCTGAATCCATTGTAAGAGCTGCTTGCGAAATACCGCTTCTTTCAAGCATTGCAGCAAGCGTAATAATATAGCATGTTGCAGCTGCTCCAAGCAGCATTTCATCAGGATTTGTACCGATTCCAGGTCCATCCATTTCTGGTGGGATTGAGATTTGTGTTTTTAACTGACCAGAATGAATTTCGCCTACTTCATTGCGTCCTCCTGGCCAATTTGCGTTTAAATGAAAATGATGCTTCGCCACTTTGTCCCACTTCCTTCATTATAATTACTTCTAGTATAACGCCACTGTTGGTATGTTAACATCATTTTGCTCATCAAAAAAAGACTACGAACCCGCAGTCTTTTCTTAATATAACGGAACAATTTTTGCTTCAGCTACTTTTTTCTTAATTAAAGGCGGCAGCCATTGGCGCACATCAGAGAATTCATATCCCCAAAAACTAGCCTTTTCATTGCTCATGGTCCACGAATGATCTAGCCCATAAGGTGACGCGTTCTCATCCGTTACTCTTTTCGTAATTTTCGCCTGCTGGTTTGTTTCAGTTTCTATTAAACTCATTAACTCTTTTAGCGAAATGACGCCGTTAGAGCATGCATTAATCGGTCCTTTTAGCTTTTGCTCTCCGCACCATGCTAAAAACGCTCCGGCTTCTTCTCGTGAAATAAAATTGAGCTGTGCATCAATATCAGGAAAACCTATTTCTTCTTGATGCATCACCTTATCAATATGAAAGCGAAGACGATTCGTATAATCATTATCACCTAATACAATCGGAATGCGTACAGCAGTTACTGAAAAAGGTGCTTTTTGAAAGAGTACGGCTTCAGCTTGTCGCTTTCCTTCTTGATAAGAGATATTTTCTTTTCTAGCATACGATATTGGGTACGTATATGGATCAAAATCTTCTTCGTGAAAATGTTCTTTTGAAGAGCCATATACAGATAAGGTAGATGTTAGTACATAGTGGTTTGTACTATCTCGAAAAGCGTCTACAGCTACTAAAGCGCCATGAGATGAATAGCAAATTTGATCAAAAACCACATCCCACTTGCGCCCGCGTGTTGCTTCTATAATGGATTGTTTCTCAACGCGATCCAACTTAATTCGCTCTACTCGATCACCAAACGAATCTTCACGCTGTCCACGGTTTGCAATGGTAACCTGTACTTTTTTCGCGAGCAATTCTTCAACGAGATTCGTGCCAAAAAAACGTGTACCGCCTAAAACAAGTGCTGTTTTCATCTTTTCTCCACCTTTCATAATATCTTCTTTCTTATCATACCATTATTATCCATAGTTGCGCACTTTTTAGTTGTGAAACTTTTTTATCATTTTCAATGGATATTTTGTCATTTTTTTTATTTGTTCATGATAAGATAGCCATATTGTTATGTAAAACCGTAGACTTTTGCGCTACATTATTAATTGAAAAGGAGTTGAATCATGATTGAAAGGTTCACCGATTAAACCAAGTGAGCGAATCATTATGTTAGATGTCATTCGAGGTTTTGCGCTATTTGGCATTTTGCTCGTCAATATGCCCGCTTTTCATTCACCTAATTTCATCAATCAGCTATACAGTGTAGACGTACCCTATGAAGGCCTAGACGCAGTTGTATATGCATTTCTGCAGCTTTTTGTTCAAGTTAAATTTTTTACCATTTTTTCATTTTTATTTGGAGTAGGTTTCTATTTGTTTATGAAGCGAGCTGAAGCAAAGGGATTACGGATGAAAAGCTTATTTTTTAGAAGAGCTTCTATTCTATTAATCATTGGGTTGCTTCATTTAATTTTTTTATGGTTTGGAGACATTCTACACCTTTACGCAGTTGGAGGCTTTTTATTAGTAGCTTTTTATAACCGCATGCCTAAAACTCTCATTAAATGGGCTTTCAGTCTGTTAGCTATTTATTTAGCTCTTCTATCCATGACTTTTTTCATTCCAGTTGATATGATGGACGAACTTGGACTAGGAAATGCAGATGATGTGCTGCCCACATACATTTATATGTATGAAAGCGCTCCTTACCTAGAATGGCTTTCTTACCGAATAAAAGTTGAGGTCATTCCAATTTTGATTAATATTCCATTTACGCTAATACCCGTGTTTGCGTTCTTTTTGTTCGGCTTATATGCTGGGAAAAAAGGGATTTTTGAAGGTTCTGCTTACGCTCCTTTTATTAAAAAGGTGCAGATAGTAACCGGTACCCTAAGCATCCCTTTTGTTATATGCTTATTTTTATTACTGCAAGGCCTATGGGATGTCGGTGTGTACAAATCGGCTGCTACTGATCTCTTTAAAAACCTAAGTGGATTTTCTCTTTGCTTTTTCTATATGGCTACTTTAACTCGATTACTGCAGTTAGATGCTTGGAAAAAGCGACTTAGCTGGCTTCAATTTGTCGGTCGCATGGCTTTAACTAATTATTTGGCGCAAACCGTTATCTGTTTTACTTTATTTAACATTTTCAACTTATACAATCACGTTAGTTTGAGCTTGGGTACAGCAATTGCCATCGTGATCTTTATTGCTCAAGCAGCATGGAGCAAAGCGTGGTTTAACTCGTTTCAGTTTGGCCCTATGGAATGGCTATGGCGTACGCTCACTTATGGACATATTTCTCCTCTTAGACGCCAATCAAAAGCAAGCTAAAAAAGAGGGTCGGACATAACACAATG
>NZ_BCVD01000073.1 GCF_001591565.1 Priestia flexa NBRC 15715
CTATTGTTTAATCCATACGGATACACTTTGACTATTAACCGTAAAACAACCATAGCCATTCTCATCAATTGTAACCTGACCGTCTCGTTTTTCAAGCATATCAATCCAAGTACTACCAGCGTGCTCTTTTCCTACAAACATTTGCTTATCTCCTTCATCTCCATTTGAAAGAATGACAGCACAGCCAGAGCCTTCAATAGAGGGGTCTCCATGACGAACCCAGCCAATTGTATTGGGATGATCGAAATAGTCATCTTGGTCTCCATACGCTTTGTGGTAGCGCACCGATAAAAGCTTTGTGAGCATGTCCTTTTTTGCATCCATAGGGTTGTCCCCAGAGATACCGAAGAAATCCCCATAAAATATGCATGGGTATCCATCTTTTCGAAGTAAAATTAAGGCGTACGCTAATTCTTTAAACCAGTCTTCTATCCATGATTCAAGGGACTCGTTGGGCTGCGAATCATGATTATCTACAAAGGTAACCACATCTAATGGATGGATTTGGACAAGTGTATCATCAAATACTGTTTGTAAATCAAAATCTCTTCCTTTTTGTGAAGCTTCATATAACTTGTAGTGAAGAGGAACGTCGAAAATATCAATACCGTGTTCAACATGATCTAAAAAATCTGCTGCTGTTCTTAAGTCAGGATGCCAAAACTCGCCTATAAAATAAAAATCTTCTCCTTGCTCAGCAGCGACTTCTGATACAAATTCTTTGATAAAGTTATAGTTAATATGCTTAATGGCATCCAGTCGGTAGCCGTCACAATTTAACGTTTCTGCTAGCCATTTTCCCCAGGAAATCATTTCACCCTTAACATCGGGATGGTCGTAATCAATGTTGGCATACATGAGATAATCATAGTTTCCAAATTCCTGATCCACCTCTTCATTCCACTTTTTATTTTCACCAAGGATTTTAAAGATACCAGAACGATCTTCTTTAGCATCATAGTCTGTCCCATTAAAATGTGTAAAATTCCATTGGAAATCTGAGTACTTATTGTTTCGACCGTTAAATGTAAATTTTGTCCACCCTTCAATATCAAAAGGCTCAGATATTTCGTTTGTTCGATTATCAGCATCTACTTCAATTACCTGAAAGGTCTCTGTTTCATCAGCCCCTGCTTTGTGGTTCATGACAATGTCAACATACACGCTGATTCCGTGGTCATGACACGCTTGAATTGCTTCGTGTAATTGCTCTTTTGTTCCATACTTTGTAGCGGTGCTTCCTTTTTGCTCAAATTCACCTAGGTCATAGACGTCGTATACGCTATAGCCATTGTCATCAGGTGAAGATGCCTTTGTAACTGGAGGAATCCAAACAGCATCAATGCCGGCTTCCTTTAGCTCAGGTGCTACTTCCTTTAAACGATTCCAATGATTTTGGTCAGCTGGCAAATGCCATTCAAAAAACTGAATCATTGTGTGATTACGTTCCATTCATCTCATCCTCTCACACCCGTTTTCTAGTTATATTCCTACTATGCGTCTTATCTAAACCATGTATAAAGGAAATAATTTCAAAAACAGAAATTATCGAGTAATCAAAAAGAATAAGACTTTTCTGATGAAGTCTGCTATAATTTTTTAAAATTATAAGCTTTTGGAGGAATGAACAGCATGGGGTATCGAGATCAATTACATAGCTGTAAACGTATCGTTGTCAAAGTAGGGACATCAACTTTAACATACGACAATGGAGAGATTCATTTAGGGCGCATTGAAAAATTAACGCGTGTTTTGTCTGATTTAATGAATTCGGGTAAAGAAGTGGTATTGGTTACATCAGGTGCAGTGCAAGTAGGAGTCAAGAAATTAAAGTTAGCAAATCGACCAACGTTAATTCGCGACAAGCAAGCAGCGGCCGCTGTAGGACAGTCTGAATTAATGCATATTTATAGTAAATTTTTCGGAGAATATAGTCATATTGTGGGGCAAGTGTTGTTAACCAAAGACGTTATTGAAGATGAACACGTTCGAAATAACGTCGTCAATACATTTGAAAAGTTGATTGAAGACCGCGTCATTCCAATTGTTAATGAGAATGATACCGTAGCAATTGACGAAATTGAGAATATTGTACGCTTTGGAGATAACGATAATTTATCGGCTATCGTTTCAGTACTTATTCAAGCTGATTTATTGGTGATTTTATCAGATATTGATGGCTTCTTTGACTCAGATCCAACAAAAAATGAGAATTCGATGCTTATTAAAGTCATTGAAAAAATCACGCCTGAGCTAGAAGAGTTTGCGGGAGGTAGTGGAACTTCTGTGGGAACAGGTGGAATGGTAACAAAATTAACGGCTGCGAAGCGTGCTACGGTAGAAGGGATTAACGTGGTTTTAGCAAACGGTAAAGACCCTGCTATCCTACGCGATTTAATTAATGGTAAAGAGCTAGGAACGCTGTTTTTATCTCAAAAGCAAAAAGTCCGTTAAGAAAAAAGTGTGGGAAATCCACACTTTTTTTAATTAAGCATTGCGTATCATCCTTTGTTTCTTATACACTGTATGCTGTAAGAAACAAACCAGACTTTAGACGTTTGGAGTGAGAAGATGAAAGAAAAGAAATTAGATAGATATGACATTATGGACGTCTGCTTACTGGCAGGGAAAATTATGCTAGAAAGTGGAGCAGAGACATATCGAGTAGAAGATACAATGATGAGGATTGCTGCTTCATTTGGCATTAAAACATCACATAGCTATGTAACTCCAACCGGAATTATGTTTTCTCTGGAGACGAGTGAGCCCACTAAAACGAAGCTCATACGTATTTCTGAACGTACAACAGATTTAAAGAAAGTAACGTTAGTTAACAGCGTATCGCGTCAAATCAGTCAAGGTCAACTGCAATTAGAAGAAGCATATGACGCTTTAGAAACTATCGCAGAATCCAACGTTGCGTTTCCTTTATGGGTCCAGCTCGCGGCTGCTTCTATTTCAAGCGGCTGTTTTTTAATCATGTTTCAAGGTCAATGGTTAGACTTCATTCCAGCTATGTTAGCCGGAGGACTTGGCTTTTTAGCACTTGTCTATTTCCATCGTATTATTCCAATTAAATTCTTTGCCGAGTTTACTGCTTCTCTAACCATTGGTACGCTTTCACTGCTATTTGTCACAATCGGTGTTGGAAGTGAACTTGATAAAATTATTATTGGATCGGTTATGCCTCTGGTGCCAGGGCTTTTAATTACCAATGCTGTAAGGGACCTAATGGCAGGACACTTGTTATCGGGTTTGTCTAAAGGTGCAGAGGCTTTCTTAACGGCTTTTGCCATTGGCGCTGGAATCGCAGTTGTATTTACATTGTTATAAGAAGGAGGGCTGCATATGACAATCATTGAGCAAATTATTACAAGCTTTATTGCTTCTGCTGCGTTTGGTATTATTTTTAACGTTCCACGTGAATCATTATTAAAGTGTGGTTTTGTTGGAATGATTGGCTGGTTAATTTACTTTCTGATGACGATGTACAATATTGATGAAGTACCAAGTACAGTAGCATCTGCGTTTTTTATTGCAATTATTAGCCAAATTTATGCAAAGGTATATCGCATGCCCATTATTATTTTTACAGTTGCAGGTATTATCCCACTCGTACCGGGGGGAATTGCCTATGACGCCATGCGAAACTTCGTAGAAAATGATTACAATACAGCAATTAGCTTAGCTGCAAAAGCATTTATGATTTCAGGATCAATTGCCATTGGAATCGTGTTTTCGGAAGTAGTTAATCAAATTATTCGACAGTCGAAATTAAATGTGAAAGCAAAATATCGTCCATAAAGAAAAGAGGTCCCCCAACCTCATTGAAACCAATCAATTGAGATGAGAGACCTTTTTTATTTATATAATGACTCTTTTCCATATTGCTTTCCGGATAAGGTGTCGAATTCTAATAGTTGATATTGCTTCATATATTGAATAGCGTCTCGCTTTAAAGAAGAGGTGTCATGAACAACTTCTCCTTCATCATTTAGATAAATTTGCTTACGAAATGCTGGAATATGTTCTTTCATTTTTGATAAATAGCTATAAAATAGAGTTGGCTTATAGTTTAATTCATCTACAATCATTGGCGCAAAATACATAGGACTAATCGTTCCTAACTCTTGCTCCATGTTTAAATTAAAGTTCGCCATAAATAAGAGTGGTGTTTCATAAAATTCTTTTGATTTTTGAAATTCGTCTGTGTTGCCAAAGCCACCCTCTATATAGCCTTGAAGATTTTTTCCTAGAGCAGGTAAATGATCTCCCCAAAATACAACAAGTGTAGGTTCATCGAGTTTTTGTATTTCAGTTTCTAATTTCTTCAGGGCGTCATCGGACTGCTTAATACCTTCAGCATAAATTTCAATTTCGCTTTTCATTTCAGGAGATAAGTTGTCACCTTCAACAGATATTGTTTTTTCACCATTATACTTTGTAGCTGGATATGGAAGGTGATTTCCGATTGTCACGGCGTGAATAAAAGCTGGCTTATCTGATTTTTTTAACGTATCTAAAACTTGATTAACAACTGAATCGTCCGAAACAAATCCTTCGTTATCTTTTTCCGTAAAGTCCATTTCATCAATAAATAAACTTTTTTCAAATCCTAGGTTTGGATAGACGTTTTGACGCATGTACATAATGCCGTTATTTGGATGCATTGCTTCCGTATAGTAGCCTAATTGATTTAGATAAGAAGCAAACGAAGGATATTCTTTTTTGCTTAAAATGTGTTGAAAAGGCAAACCACCAGGGTTAAACGTATTCATTGAATAACTTGTTAGTGCTTCAAACTCTACGTTAGCTGTTTCGCCACCAAATGCAGGGCTGAGCATGGACCCAGAAGGGTACTTCTTCATTAGTTCTTTTGTGTGCTCTAATGGATCTTTTGAAAAAGAAAGGTCTAGCTTGGTAGGGTCCCAAAAAGATTCATTCATGACAAAGACAATGTTTGGTTTTTTGTCTGCTTTAGAATCACTACTGAATGGCTTCACTTCTTTTTTCATATTCTCGACAGCAGATGTGACGCGTTTTTCAGAGTAACCCTCAGGTTCTTCCAAAATATTTGTCTTGATATTCGAAATCATGCCGATAACGGGACCGTTATAATAATAATTATTTTGCTGATTCCACGGCATAATGGCTGAATATTTTTCATAGTACTTTTCCGCAAAGGTATCTTCAAAAAACAGGAATGATTTTGAGATAAACATGATTGGAAGAATGAGTATAATACGGATTCGCCAATCAATTTTTAACTTAGGTGAACGTAACCATAGAACGAACAAGGCTATTACGCTAATAACCACAAACATGGTGGTTGAAAGGGAGATAGACTCTCGAATCATTGGTATAACCTCTTTTAATTGGGTAACTTGAATGAAATCATTCGGGAAGAGCGGTTCGTTTCTAAAAATCTTTTTGTAGTGGTTCGTTAACGCAAGGATAAAAAACAATAGAATTGAAATTCCACTACCAATATAGACTTCCCCCGTCAGCAAAATGACTCCAAATGCTAGTAAACCAAGAATAAATGAGCTTAATAAATAGCGATCTGTATACTCTTGAATCCATTCAATCGATTTACCAAGCTGATGTAAATCAATATGATAAATGAGAAATAAAAGGGCACCTACCAACCCAATAAACGTTGCAAATAAAAATGCAGAAATGAGATGGTAAACTCTAGAATTAGCAACCTGAGTAATTAGTTCTTTTTTAACAAGTATCCAAACAGTTAGAAAGCTTAATAATAAAGCGATAAGGCTAACAAGTATCGTAAAAAAGGCGGTGTGAATCTGCGCCCAATCAAAAGCGAGATTGTAGTCACCTGTAAATGAAATTATGGTTATCCCATATAAAAATATCGTTAGGAATAAGTAAAAGATAAAGGTAGGTAAAAACTGAATGATGCGCTGATACATAAAGCATTCCCCCAAAAAAATAATAGCTTTACAAGCTTAACATAAAATTAACATTTTTGAAGGGAAAATGTTTTGGGAAGCTTAAGCAAAGGTAAACAAAGAAGAGGAAATTAGTTGTATTGACTATAAAAGCCGCTAAAGGCAGGTGACCTCTAACGGCTTTGAAACTAATCTAACGCATTTGATTTATAAAAGTGAATACAAGCAAGATAAGCTGCTGTTACAGCAAAATAAATGGTTACAGCAGGAGCTGTAAAGACATGACCTGCAACAAATGCAATACCTAATGCTAAAACAACAGAGGTACTATACATCATAAATGACTCATTCCAAAGCTGAGAAGGCTCACGAATGAATCGCTTTATTACGTATAGAGCAATTATTAGAAGAGGTAAAATCCACAGAATAAATCCAATAATTCCAAGTGAGAAGAAAAGGTCATAAAAGTCCATTTCAATCATTTTTGGCTGCTGTTCTTCTGTGTAATTTCCTGCATAGCCCATTCCGACAAGCTTACGGGCGATAGGAGCTTCTGCATACTGCTCTTTATGGTGAGCTAAAAAGTCTTCGCGACTACTTAAAATAAGATTTTCAATATCGCTATTGTCTAACTTTTGTCGCTTTTTCTTTTTAGTATCAGTAGCACCATCTTCTTCTGACTGCTCTGGTTGCTGCTCTTTCTTTTTATTTTCTAGCAAATCGATATGCGCATATGTGTTTGTGAAAGCAGGAGAGATAGGAGTTGTAACTCCAACTACTACCAACAAAATAATTGAGATAACTAAATTAGATTTTACTGCACGTTGTTTTGTTGCAAAGAGTTTAAGTACTAATACAACAAATGCAACCCCTAACGATAAAATAACAGCTCCTAATCCTACCTTTGTTCCAATCATAATTGAAGATACTGCAAGTAAAATAAACGGAATCCAAAAGTAAAATTGCTTTAACGACTGTGTTTTCTTTAAGCCAAATAAAAGTGTTAAAGGTAATAATAGAGCAACGATTGCTCCAAGTTCGTTAGCAGCGTAAAACCAGCCTTTAAAACCAGTTTTATTGTATTGATAACTTTCTAAAGCTGTACCAGTAAGCATGGTGCCAATGAACACAATACTGATAATAAGAGAAGCAGTTAATAAGTTTTTATTGAGAGCTTTTGAGACATTTACAGATTGGCGATACATTGTAAAAACCACAATAGCTCCTAAGAGCGTTACGTTCATATAAACAACTTTATTAAAGAACTTTACTTCTTGAGCTAAATAGTAAGGATCTTTCCATTGACTATTAAAGTAAATATTAACACCAAGGAATAGTGCAAAGACAATTAAATAAAGAATTGAATATCTGGCCCACTTGGACTTTTTGAAAAATACCAGTAAGATAATCCCCACAAATACCATATACATAAACCGGATAATAACACCGATTGAAAGAGGACTTTCTACATTTAAAACCATGTATGTTGTTAGCATATCAATAATTGGCTGTATTGAAATAAAACCAACAAACAGAAAAAATAACCAGTATGTGTTCTTCATATAGTAATCTCCTGTTTTAGTGAATTTAACGTTTTCGTTTACGTAAAACCATCATAATGCCATCTACTTTAAATATAAACGTCGATATTAAGTATACTAAACCTCCCACTAAGCATACAACCGTAAATCGACCCAGAACATGCAGGTCGTTTAAAGCTTGTATATCCTTCAGGATGTACATAGCGACCATAACGGGGATGCTAGCTACTAAAATTTTTGTTGTTTCCTTTAGTAAATAGCGGAAGTGGAAGCCATTGATGAGACGATTTAGCATAACGAACACAATGGCAGTATAGAAAAACCCCACAACGGACATTGAAAGTGCAAGCCCTTGATAACCTAAAAACTTCGTGAATGTTAAGTTAAAAATGACATTCAGTAGGATTGACAGTAGTCCGATACGCATTATAACGTGGCCTTTTCCTAATGAATAGAAGCCTTTTGCTAAAATTGCTTGTAGTGAGTAAAAGAACACCGATCCAAAATAATAATAAGAAGCATCAGTAGTTTTCAAGGTAGATGTAGCGTCAAATGCACCACGTTCATAAGCAATTTGAACAATATCTTTCATATAAAAGCTCATAATCACAAGTGTCGGAACAAGTAACATCAGCATAAATGTTAGCCCTTTTTCGATTCCTGTTTTAAACCGCTCTTCATTTTTATCGTTCAGAGCTTTTACAATGAGTGGGTAAATGATTGTCGCAACGGTCACACCAAAGATTGCTTGGGGAATACTAACTAATCGAAAGGCATAGTTCAAGTAAGAAATAACGCCTTCTCCAAATGACCCTGCAAAAAAGAAGTTAACTGTTAGGTTAATTTGTCCCACCATGATGGTAACACCCACAGGAATAAAAACTTTATAAAAGATCTTAACTTCTTCTCTATCTATCTTCTGCTTCCATAGCAGCAGATTCTTTGGTTTAAAGTACACAACTTTAATGAGAAAGGAAGCAAGAGTTCCTAATAGATATCCTAAGGCAATAGCGTATCCACCCATTACATCCTGAAGTAAAATCGTACTTAAGATAGTAAATAAGACAACAACGGTTTGAGAAAATACAGAGAAGGAATATTGACTGTTAGCATCAAATACACCTTCATATACCGCGTTTACCCCAACTAAAGAAAGCGATAAAAAGTATAAAATTGCGGTATAGATACCAATATCAATCGCTGCTTTAGAAAAGTTAGGGTAGCTAGCAGGAAAATAAAAGAATGCTGCTATCGAGCCTAAAATAGAGATGACTAAGCAAATAAAAAACGTAGACTTTACAATGTTTGTAAGGTGCGACTTCCCTTTTCCTTCTTTTTCGTAGCGCAAATAGCTAGGGATAAAAGCATCTTTCATTCCCGTGAGCATAAATAGAATAAATGCGTTGGGAATAATCATCGCTGCGTTATAGGCATCTACGATATAGCTTGTACCAAAGTAATTGGCGATTACTAAATCTCGAATCATACTGGAAAACTTTAAAAACAAGGTTGAAACAAGTAATAAAATACTTGCAATCTTTAAGCTTTTCATAAATTAAAACTCCTGCCTTTATGCTGTTTAGCTATTAGCAATAATAAAACAACCAATGATGATAAGAGCGCATCCAATCATTTGTTTGACGGTTACTTTTTCTTTTAACAAAAAGTAGCCAAACAATAGTGTCCATACATAGGTAATGGACGTTAACGGGAAGACAACAGAGTAAGGCAGCAAGGTTAAGACATATACGTTTAACAATGCTGATATTCCGTAAAATGAGCCCCCACCTATCAAGTAGATAATAGCCATTTTCGTGTTTTTAGCGCTTAAAGCTGTGGAGATCTGTTTGAAAAAGACAGCTCCAACTGAACCTAGAAGTGTCATAATAAGTAAAATTGGTATACTAATCATCATGGTCACCTACCAATAGTACCCCAACAATAATAACAGCTGTACCAATTAGTTTCGTAAAGCTAACAGCTTCATTTAATAAAAAGAAACCTAATGCAATACTGATGACATATCCTAAGCTTAAAAAAGGGTGAAGAAGTGAAACTCTTTCATATTTAAAGGCTAAAATCATAAAAATAGCTCCAAATCCGTAGAGTAAGAAGCCAATTATTAACATAATGTTGAATGAACCATTGGATAACTTCCAGAGAAGCTGCCCAATGGCTGTAAACATGGAGGCAATGATAATTAAAAATATGCCTAATTTTCTATTGTACTGTACGTTGTTTGTCAAAACTGACCCCTCTCTTCTTCACCTTTTCTAACAAAGGCTAATCCGACAAAGAAGAAGCTGACAAATACGCTTGCTAGTAAGTAGCGGAAGTCTTGTGCAGGTAACGCTGCTAAAACTGATAACGTATTTAATAGCCATGGAAATAAAACAATGGAAGACGTGATTCCTTTTCTCGCAATGAAGAAAAGAGAAAATAATAAGATAACACAGTGATAAAAAGCAGGCTTCCATAAGAAAAATAAAGAAGGGCTTTTAAAGAATTCCAAATATGCTTTTGCTGTGTTTGTAATCAACGGTGAAACCACGGTATTTTCAAGTCCAAATTTATTTCCGTAGTATACGTTGGTTACATACGTGTCGGTATATCCATCTTCAAATGGCGTTGTTTGCCATACCAGTGCCGTTTGTTTTAGAAATCCTTCCATTGCTAGATATGGATTCTTGATAACAATGCTCATGTAATTTTTAAAATATAAACCAAGGTCTTGAAAAATAAACTCCCGGTCGTAATATTCCCACGTGAATTTAATTGGGTCACTTTTATATGGATTATATTTTTCTTTCCAAAGTTCAATCGGGAGAACGTTGTTAAAGTATTCACGCTCAGATTTAGACATCTCTCCATCATTGACAATAATGTTGGCAATTTGTTGTGTCGGAATCGATAACGCTTCATTAGGATCAGAAGGTTTAACATCTAACCAGTTGAACACAGGGCCTGTGATAATTCGTTGTAAAATAAAAATCACTAAAAATAGCGGAACCAAGCGTTTCCAATACTTTCTAAACAATACGATTAAACATAAAAATGTAATAACGAACACAGGGAATCCATTATGTCTAAAAAAGGCTACACCAAAAGATGATAAAAGAAGCATAAAGATTCCATATTTAGACTGAATAAATGCTCCGTTTGATAAATATACTCTCGCAATATTTACCGTAAAAAATAGCAAAAAGGCGCTGTATAGGATATCTTTCCAGATAACAATGGAAAAGATTAAAAAACTCGGTATTAATAATACGAGTAATGTTAGAATTCCTAAAACAATAGGTGGAACTTGCTTTTTAATAAGAAAGTGAAACGTGTATAAATAAATACTAGACACGACTAAGATTTGAACAATCGTAATCATTCCAGGGTGATCCCATATTTGAGTTAGTATCATAATTAACCAAGTGATCATGATCGGGTGCCAGTCATTAAATTCACGAGTATGTGCTTGTTCCCACTGAGCCAGAGAATCGGGCGTCATTCCACCTGGGAAAAAGGCTAACCAATAAAAGGCGCTCATAGCTAAAATACAAATGCCAATAATCCATTTATATTTGTTTGGATAATCAACAGACGAATCTGGATTAAAATGTGCTTTAAAGGTTGTTGCACAAGCAATTACAAACCCTAATGCAATCACCCATCTTCCAAGAATATAAAGAATAAAGTCGAAGATAGTGGATGCTGTCATATGCAAGTTACTTAATAAAGAAAACTGTATGATGAAGCTGACTGCTATGATCAGGAGCCATTGTATTGATGTAAATGAAGCATAAGCTCTATTTTTATAAATAAAAATAGAGCTTATGCCTACTAATACTAACAACATAAAAACAGAAGAAAAACTTACTCTGTCAGGGGCTCCAATAAAAATACCTATCAATGCAAAAGCAGTCGCTATTAAATAAAGAATAGGTTTTTTATTCACGGTAATTACTCCCTTATTTGTTCAATCTTCTTATTTAATTCTAGTTCATATTGTTTGCGGTTTAACGATGCAATTGTATCTAGGATAAGTCCAGAAACAAACGATAATACACCAAGCAGAATTAAGCCCGTTGCTAGGATTGATGAAGGGACTTTTGTAATAAAGCCTGTTTTGAAAAATTCATAAATAACAGGTGTTCCTACCGCTAATCCAGCAACTAAGAATAATAAAGTCCAAAGTGAGAAGAACTGTAACGGCTTGTACTCCTTGAATAGAGTAAAAATCATTTTAAGTACTTTATAACCATCAGAGAAGGTGTTTAGCTTTGACTCACTACCCTCTGGACGATCTCGATAATCAATAGGAATCTCTTTCAAACGGAAGCGTTTGTCCAAAGCATGTAAACTCATTTCTGTCTCAATTTCAAATCCAGGGCTCATGACAGGGATTGATTTTACAAATAGCCTGTCGTAAGCTCGGTATCCTGTCATGATATCGGTAATGTTACTTTTATATAGCTTATTAATTAATGAACGAACTAGGTTGTTTCCAAAGTTATGGAATGGACGTTTATTTTCTTCAAAATACGTACCGTTTGAAAGACGATCACCAATAGTCATATTTGCTTCTTTGTTTCTAATAGGTTCAATAAGCTGGTGAACAAACTCAGCTGGGTACGTGTCATCACCATCAACCATTACATAACAATCAGCGTCTATATCTTGGAACATTGATCGAACAACGTTTCCTTTTCCTTGCTTTAATTCTTTTTTAACAATAGCTCCATGAGCTAATGCAATTTCACTTGTTTTGTCTTTAGAATTGTTATCATAGACGTAAATATCAGCTTCGGGTAACTCTTGCTTAAAGTCATCAATTACTTTTCCAATTGTTACTTCTTCGTTGTAACAAGGAATTAAAACTGCGATTTTCATTCTTACACCTCATTAAAGAAAATTGTTGGTAGTTGCTGAGAAATCTCATCTACACTGTATAACTTAGCTGTTTTCACAGCTTGTGATGACATGTTTTCCTTCTGTTCCGCAGATGATTCCATAAAAAGGCGCAATTTCTCCTTCAGCTCTCCTGCCTGACCAGGTTCAAAGAAAAGGCCATTTTGACCATCAATAATGTAATCTTTGAGTCCACCGATACGGCTACCGATTACAGGAGCTCCACAGGCCATGGCTTCTAATCCTACTAGACCTAAGCTTTCTCCTTTACGGATTGTTGGAAAGACAAATGCGTCGATTACATTATAGACATAGGCTAAAGAGGATTGTGGGAGCAAAGGAAAGTGAATGATTTTATCTGCTAAATTCAACTCTTGAACCATCTGTTTAAACTTTGGCTCGTCCTTTCCACTACCAACATAAATGTATTTATAATCCGTAAGGCTTTCAGCTTCTAACTGCGCGATGGCTTGTAAATAAAACTCCCATCCTTTACCGACATCAATGCGACTTACACAGCCAATATAACGTTGCTTTGGATTTAAATTCAACTCTTTATAAGCCTCTTCTTTAGTAGAAAATGAATAAAACAATTTAAAATTAACGCCTCCGCTAGGAAAGATATAAATAGGCGTTGTCACTCCATACTTCTCTTGAACTAGTTCTTTATAGTAAGGAGATGGAGTAATAATTTTATGTGAACGATGCAACAGTTCTTTTACCCGTGGCTGAAACTTTTCTTGTGAAGGGACTTCGGGAACGACATCTGAACCGTGAACGTTTGTTACAATCTTCACACGTTTATTTAACTTCTTTAAAATAAGCAAGGGTAGAGCATTGTGAGAAGCATAATGCACATAAAGGTAGTCATACTTTTTTGTTAAGCCACTTGCTATTATTTTTAAATAATGCGAAGCATATCCAACTAGCTTTCCGAGTTTGCCTGTTCGTTTTGTCATGACAGCTTTGTCTACTGAAACACCATTATCAAGTAATATCTGCTCAGTATTTTTCACAAAGACACCATAGCTTGGAAAATCTTTAGATGGATACATATTAGAAATGAGCAAAATTTTCATTTTGATTCTGCACCTATCTTCTTTGATTTTAGTATTTTCGCTATGTTGACACATGAATTAAATGTTAGATAAGTAAATAAAAGGAATATTAATTCTTGTATTAACAACAACACATTATAGCATATTTACATTTTTAAATGTCAAAGTATTATACAATCAACAAAGATTTAATAAAGCTTTATATTATTATCATGTGCATTTACTATCATTCCATGTGAAAAGCTGTTGAAGTCTAGGCTTCAACAGCTTTGTTTAACGTGATTATGTTAATGCTACTTCTACGCCAAAATGGTCGGAAACAACAGGTTTATTAGTACCATTAAAGATGACGTGGGATTTAGCTATCTTATAAGGGTCACTTGTTAAGATTAAATCAATACGAAGCTTTTCTTTGTTTTCATCCCATCCAGCAATTTTACCTTGGACCGTAATTCCTTCATCTTTTTCAAGAGCAAGGTCATAGGTGTCGTATAAAGGGTGCTTTTTCATATAGTCATATCCTTCATTTCGAATAAAGGCATTGTTGTTAAAGTCACCTAATAAGAAAAATGGATGATCTTTTTTTATGGAAGTCCATAGAGAGTCAAACTGGTCTTTAAACGGTTCTTTATCATCTTCCCACCAACCTAGATGACAAGAGTAAAATGATAGCAGTTCGTCGTTATAAGAAATTGTTGCTCCAACAACTCTTCTTGTTTTCCAGTCGTTTACGTCAGATGTTCTTGAAATGAAGAAAGAGTGCTCTTCAACAACAGGGTGCTTTGTTAAGATAGCCAAGCCTTCCTCGTAAACTTCATACCCGATGTGAGCCATGTCCCATACAAGCTCATAATCGTGAACACCTAGCTTTTTCAATTCTTGTAACAGAACATATCCATAATTATCAGATTTAATATGCTTATTCACATAAGGAGCCTCCATATGCTGGCTAACTTCTTGTAGAGCAATTACATCATAATCTTTCTCTTTAATTACAGAAGCTAGACAAGAAATCTTGTCTAGCTGGTTTTCTTCTTGCCAAGAATGGCAGTTTAAAGTGAGTAATTTCATCTTCACGCTCCTAGTAAGTCTTGAATATCAGATTTAAGAACATCAGCTTTTGGACCATAAATAGCTTGAACACCTTTATCTTTTACGATTAAGCCTAGAGCTCCGTTTTGTTTCCATTCCGCCTCAGTAGCCACGGAGCTAGTATCTTTTACTGTTACACGAAGGCGAGTCATACAAGCGTCAACATCTTCAATGTTTTGTTGACCACCTAACAATTCAATAATAACAGGTGCTAGAGAATCATTTTTTACGTTTGAAGTACCGCTAGTTGAAGCTTCATCTTCGATATAGTTTCCGTTACGTCCCGGAGTAGGGAAGTTGAAACGTTTAATCATAAAGTTTGCTACTGCAAAGTTTAATCCGAAGAATACAAGACACGCAATAATAAAGTTTACTAAATCTAACCATAATCCTGCTTTAACAATCATTGGCGTACGTGTAATCAATTCGATAACACCGAATGCGTGAACGCGGACATCAATAATATCAACAATGGCAAAGGCCATACCTGTCATGATTGCGTATACAACATAAAGAACTGGAGCAGCAAACATGAACATGAATTCGATTGGCTCTGTAACACCAGTTAGGAATACAGCTAGCGCAGCAGAGAAGAACATTGATTTATACTTTCTGCGTTTATCTGCATCAACGTTGCGGTACATTGCAAAAGCAATACCGATTAACGCAGCACAAGATAGAATCATTTGACCAACTTTAAAGCGAGCTGGCGTTACTTCATTTAACAATTGTTGATAGCTAGCTGTGTCACCAGCTGCTAGGAAGTTATTTAAGTCAGCAATCCAAGCTAACCATAATGGATCTTGACCAGCTACTGTTGAGCCAGCACCAGAACCTGTTAAAATTTGATACGTTCCACCAAGTTCAGTATAGTTGATTGGAACCGTTAACATATGATGTAAACCGAAAGGTAATAATAGACGTTCTAATGCACCAAAAATAAATGGAGCCAAGATTGGTGCTGTGTCACGAGATGTTGCAATCCACTGACCAAAGCTGTTTAAAGCACCTTGGATGAATGGCCATACAATCGATAAAATAATTGCTGTAACAATTGATCCACCAATAACAACAAAAGGTACAAAGCGTTTACCGTTAAAGAATGATAAAGCTTCAGGTAATTTATCGTAGTTGTAATACTTGTTAAATAAGTTGGCTCCAAGGAAACCGGCAATGATACCAACGAATACGCCCATGTTTAAAGCAGGAGCACCTAAAATTGATGTGAAGTAATCTTTTACAACAAGTTCTTGTCCGAATAGAGACGTAATTTTTGCTTCAGGATCTGCTAGCATATCGGCGTTAACCCCGAAGATTGCACCAGTAATACGGTTAATCAACACAAAAGCGATTAGTGCAGCGAATGCTCCACCCGCACGTTCTTTTGCCCAAGATCCTCCAATCGCTACCGCAAACAAGATATGGAGGTTTGTAATAATACCCCAACCTATATCTTCCATCACTCGGGCAATCGTTTGCACAAGTGCCATTTCTCCACCAGTCATACCAACTAGCTTTCCAAGTGAAATCATAATACCTGCAGCTGGCATAACAGCTACAACAACCAGTAAGGCTTTACCAAACTTCTGCCAAAAATCAAATGAAAAGAATTTCTTCATGACTATTTCCCCTCCCCGTTGTATGGGCTTTCAATATGTTGTGTGCGTTTACAGTTATTTTATAGCTGAAACGAATATAAATAGTGCAACCGCTTGCATGAATTTATTTTAATAAAAAGGCTTTCATAATGCAATACTTTTTTGAAAAATAAAAGTAGGAAATTTATTTCAATAATCGATATGATAAAAAGAATAGATAGTTGAAGAGGAGAGATTTCATATGCAGGCACAGTTTGAAGCGCTTATTTTTGACTTAGATGGTGTAATTGTTGATACAATAAACTTATACTACCAAGCAAATAAAATGATTGCTGATGAAACAGGTGTTCATTTTACACACGATTGGAATCAACAAATCCAGGGAATTAGCCGCTATGAGACAGTTAAGCAAATTGTAAGACAAAGTGACAAATTTTATTCTGAAGAAGAGATGCATGCATTAGCGGAAAAGAAAAACCGTCATTATCAAGTGTTAATTGAAACGTTAGATGAAAAGGCCATCTTACCAGGCATTTTTCAGTTGATAAAAGAAGCAAAAGCAGCTGAGACCAAGCTTGCAATCGCTTCTTCTAGTTCAAACGCGATGCATGTATTAGAAAAAATCGGTTTGCAGTCTTATTTTGATAAGGTTGTAACCAGTAGAGACGTAACGCGTGGGAAGCCAAATCCAGAAATTTTTTTAACAGCAGCAAAAGAGATAGGTACCCACCCTAAAAACTGTGTTGCGATTGAGGATGGAATTGCAGGCTTAACCGCGATTAAACAAACGGATATGTTTTCCATAGGAGTAGGATTACATGAAGGAATGGAACAAGCGGATTGGCAAGTAGCTTCTACTCATGAACTAACGTTTAAGAGCGTGAACAAGAAGTTTGTAAACCGTTAATTGGCTGAATGTAACGTCGTCTATACAAATACTTATTATATTGTTTACATAGAAGTCAAAGACTACGTAATAAAACATGTTAACCTAAAAATAAAAAACAGCAGGGGGACTCAGAATGATTAAATGCGTTGCAACTGACATGGATGGAACATTAGTAAATAGCGAACAAAAAATTAGTGTAGAGAACAGCAAAGCAATTAAAGCTGCACAGCGTGAAGGTGTAGAAGTTATTGTGGCGACTGGACGCTCTTATGAAGAAGCTGCTTTTTTACTAAAAGAAGCTGGCATTGAGACGTTTCTTATTTGTACAAATGGAGCAGAGGTAAGAAATAAAAAAGGTGAGAAGTTAGAGGCGTTTGGAATGTCTCTGGATAAAATTAAAGCTGTTGAAGAGGTTTTTAATAAGCATGAGCTGTACTTTGAGGTGTATACAAGTGATGGAACATACTCAAATGACTATGATAAAGCACTTTCTGTTGTAATGGATATTTATATGAGTGCTAGCTTAAAAAATCAATACGATGAGTTATTAAAAGCAGCTAAAAAGCGATTTGAAGAAGGAAAAGTAAAGTTAATTGAAGAGTATGAGCCACTCTTTCAGGATTCAAATATATTGATTTATAAAATGTTGGCTTTCTCATTCGATGATGAGAAGCTAAATCGTGCGCGTGAAGAGTTAAAAGCTTTTCATGGAATTGCTGTAAGCTCTTCAGGTAAAGAAAATATTGAAGTGAATAGTGAAGAAGCTCAAAAAGGAATTGCATTAGAAAAGTTCGTCAAAAGCCGAGGTATCTCCTTACAAGAAACAATGGCAATTGGTGATAATTATAATGACCTTTCGATGTTTCATAAAGCAGGAAGAGCCGTTGCAATGGGCAATGCACCGGATGAAATAAAGCGTCATGCTCATGTCGTAACAAAAACGAATGATGAACATGGTGTAGCGGAAGCTATTGAGAGTATCTTTAAGCCAGTATAAAAAGCACGCTTGCGCGTGCTTTTAATTTGTTATTAACACATTTTTACGACGATAAGCACCGTGGTTTGTTGGACCTACGTATTGGTTTAATGGGAAAGAATGGCGAATTGCTTCAGTAATAAACTCTTTAGCTGTATAAATAGCTGATTTTACATCATTACCTTTGGCTAATTGTGCTGTAATCGCTGCAGAGTATGTGCAGCCAGCCCCATGAGTGAAAGTCGTTTGGATTAGTTCAGATTCTAACAGTTCAAATGTTTGGCCGTCATATAGAACGTCTACAGCCTTATCGTGATTTAGTTTACTTCCGCCTTTAACTAATACAAACTGTGCACCTAGTTCATGGATTTTTTTCGCAGCTTCTTTCATTTCATCAATTGTTTTAATAGCTCCAATGCCGCTTAGTTGTCCTGCTTCAAACAAGTTTGGAGTAACAACCGTTGCTCTTGGCACTAATACATCGCGTAGACTAACTGCTGTTTCTGGGTGTAATACTTCATCTTCCCCTTTACACACCATAACAGGATCAATTACTACATTTTTAAGAGCGTGCTCATCAATTACTTTTGCTGCTAGCTCAATAATTTCAACTGAGCCCAGCATGCCTGTTTTAAGAGCCTGCACACCTACGCCTTTTACAATGGTATCTAACTGTTTGGCAACAGTTGATGTTTCTTGTGGAAAAACATTGTGTGACCAGCCGTTTTCTGGATCCATTGTAACAATTGTAGTAAGAGCGGTCATGCCATAAACACCTAACTCTTGAAATGTTTTTAAATCGGCTTGAATACCTGCACCACCACTAGTATCTGAGCCAGCAATTGTTAGTACTTTATTCATACTCATGGAAAATCTCCCTTCAATCTAAGCTATTTATTTTCTTCTATTCTAGCGCTTTTATAGTAGAGATTCAATTTACAAAATTAAACTTTTTAGAATTAACAATAACTATTCAATGAGAGGTAATAATATTTTACTAATATATAATTCAAAAGGGAGGAATAGGAGGGTGAGAGATGATGGATGTTTTCTTTGAATAATTTGTTATAAACAA
>NZ_BCVD01000074.1 GCF_001591565.1 Priestia flexa NBRC 15715
GATTTTCTTTAATAAAAATATCTTTTGTTTTTTTAGCTTTTTCTTTATCTGTTTCACGTGAAACGGATTGGTTGAGCTGTGATACATAAACTTCTAATTGTCGAACATTTAAATGCTCTTTTTTTATTTTTTCAATTACTTTTGGAAGTAATGATTTGTTTTTTAATCCGGCTAATGTACGGCCGTGTCCCATTGAAATTTCGTTACTTGAAATGAGCATTTGTACTTCTTCTGGAAGCTGTAACAAGCGTAAATAATTCGCAATATGCGGTCGACTTTTTCCTAAGCGAGCTGCTAATTGCTCTTGTGTCATATCAAGTTTTTCAATAAGAAGGTGATAGGCCATTGCTTCTTCAATTGGAGTTAAGTCCTCACGCTGTAGATTCTCAAGCAGTGCTAGCTCCATCATTTGCTTTTCCGAAAAATCTTTTACAATAACAGGAACGGTTGTTAAATTCGCTTCTTTTGCTGCTCTAAATCTACGTTCTCCAGCTAGAATCTCATATCCTTTAATACTTCTTCTAGCAACAATCGGTTGTAGAATGCCATGGTGTAAAATGGACTGCTTTAACTCCTCGATTGCTTCTTGCTGGAACGTTTTACGCGGTTGATAAGGGTTTGGCCTTAGTTCGTTGATATCGATATCCTGAATCGAATCAGTAGCTTGTGTATCTAACCCTGAAAATAAGGCATTAATCCCTTTACCTAATCCTTTCGCCATTATATATCACTTCCTTCGCAAGTTCCATGTATACCGCAGCCCCTCTAGACTTTGCATCATATAAAATAACTGGTGCACCATGGCTAGGTGCTTCACTAAGACGAACATTTCTTGGAATAATCGTTTGGTAAACACGTTCTTGGAAATACTTTTTTACCTCAGCAGTAACTTGGAGTCCTAAATTTGTGCGTGCATCTAACATTGTTAATAGGACACCTTCAATTCGAAGGTGATGATTTAAATGTTTTTGTACTAATCTTACTGTGTTGAGTAGCTGACTTAGACCTTCTAACGCATAATATTCACACTGAACAGGAATCAATACTGAGTCTGCTGCTGTTAAGGCGTTTAATGTCAATAAACCTAAAGAAGGAGGGCAATCAATAATAATATAATCATATTGATCTTTCACTGTTTCTAATGCCCTTTTTAAGCGTACTTCCCTGGAAATAGTTGAAACAAGCTCAATTTCTGCACCTGCTAATTGAATTGTTGCAGGGATAATTGATAAGTTTTCAACAGCTGTTGGACAAATGACCTGCTTTGTATCCATATCTTCTACAACAACATTATAGACACAAGCATCTACATCTGCTTTTTCAATTCCTACACCGCTTGTTGCGTTTCCTTGCGGATCACCATCTACTAACAGTACTTTTTGACCATGCTGCGCTAAACATGCACCTAGATTGACAGCAGTAGTCGTTTTTCCAACTCCACCTTTTTGATTAGCAACCGCCACTATTTTCCCCAAGTTGTCACCTGCTTTCATTTCCTATCCAATTGTTGTTCTTACTTTCATTTAGTGCTTAGACTAATTATAAAAAAGCCTCATCGTAAACGGATGAGGATTATTTTAATCTTTATTTCTTTGGAATTTTAATCGTAAACTGATAGTACTCCTCAAATTCCTCTTCTTCTGTATTCAACTTAATTCCACTATCATTAACCATTGTTAAAGACTGACGAATTGTGTTCATAGCAATACGAGTATCTTTACTAAATGCTTTTCGTTTTGCCCGTGGCTTTTTCACCTGTGTTTCCAATAATTTAGCTACACGTTCTTCCGTTTGTTTAACATTAAGCTTACCCTCTATAATGTCATTCAAAAGCTGAAGTTGCTTTTCTTCATTTTTAAGAGGAATAAGTGCTCGTGCATGTCTTTCTGTAATTAGTTTTTGTTTAATAGCGTCTTGTACAAGAGAAGGAAGTTTTAATAATCGAAGTTTATTCGCAATCGTTGATTGGCCTTTGCCTAGTCGCTGAGCAAGCGCTTCTTGCGTAAGATTATGTAACTCTAATAATTTCGCATAGGCTAATGCCTCTTCAATCGCCGTTAACTCTTCTCTTTGTAAATTTTCAATTAATGCTACTGACGCTGTCTCAGTATCATTAAAATCTTTTATAATAGCAGGAACTCTTTCCCAACCAAGTGACTGAACTGCTCGCCAGCGACGCTCACCAGCAATTAACTCATACTCATTATCACCGACTGGTCGAACAACAATTGGTTGTATAATACCATGTGTATGAATAGTAAGTGCCAGCTCTTCTATTTTAGATTGATTAAAAACCGTACGTGGCTGATAGCGATTGGGAGTAATACTTGAAACCAAAATTTGCTTTACTTCATCTTTTAAAACTTTTTCGACATTTTCAATTTGAGGTTTTTCTGAGGCTACCGAGATAGCTTCATCTTTTTCTTTTAAATTAAAAAAACGTGAAAAAGCAGATTTCATAATCCTACACCACCTTCAGGAAAATCCCGCCTTAAAACTAATTCGATATTTGTCGTTAATATCCTTCTTTGCTCTAGGAAAATGTTAATGTAAAGAATGTTTCTTAAGAAACATTCTTTACATTAGAGTGCCTTTTATCCCACTTATTCGAGTGGTGATTTAATAGGCATTCCTGGTTTTCTTGGATATTTCTTTGGCGTTTTTGTTACTTTGTCTACTAAAACAATATAACGCTCACTTTGTTCAAATGGCAACTGGAAATGTTCAATTTTTTGCACTTTTCCACCTAACACTTTAAAAGATTTTTCACCATTTTTTAATTCATCGGGTGCAGAAGATCCCTTCATTGCAATAAATCGACCGTTTTCCTTTACAAGAGGTAGGCAGAATTCATTTAAAACTGAAATACGCGCTACAGCTCTAGCTGTTACTAAGTCAAAAGATTCACGAATTCCTGCTTTTTTTCCAAACTCCTCTGCTCGATCATGATAAAGTGACACATTTTCAAGACCTAGCTCTTCCGTTAAATGTGTTAAAAATGTAATTCGTTTTTTTAACGAGTCCACAATTGTAACGTGAAGATGAGGGAAGCAGATTTTTAATGGAATACTTGGAAAACCAGCACCCGCTCCTACATCACAAACACTCTCAATAGAATGAAAATCTTGAAAGAAAGCTGCTGATACAGAATCATAGAAATGCTTTTCATACACTTCACCATGTTCTGTAATAGCTGTTAAGTTCATTTTTTCATTCCACTCAACGAGAATTTTATAGTAACGTTCAAATTGATCCAGCTGAGAGGAAGAAAGAGTAATTCCTTTCTCCTCTAGCAACTGTTGAAACTGTGAAATATTCATCGCGTTACCCTTTCTTTTACAAATAGATTAGTCGTTTGAAACTTTTGCAATTTTACCTTGTTCGATATAAACCAGAAGAATTGAAATATCTGCTGGGTTAACTCCGGAAATACGTGATGCTTGGGCTACTGTTAGAGGCCGTACTTCTTTTAATTTCTGACGCGCTTCGTTAGCTAAACCATGAATAGCGTCATAATCAATTAAATCCGGAATTTTTTTGTTTTCTAATTTCTTCAAACGTTCGACTTGCTGCAATGATTTTTGGATATAACCTTCATACTTCGTTTGAATTTCAACCTGCTCAGCTACTTCTGGATGAATTTCCGTTTCTGCAGGGACAAGTTGGCTAATATGATCATATGTCATCTCTGGTCTTCTTAGCAGCTCAAGGGCACGAATACCGTCTTTTAATTCACTACCACCTGCGCTTCTAATTACGCTTTGTACGTGTTCATTCGGCTTAATGATTGCAGCATGCAGACGATTTTTTTCAGCTTCAATCTCTGCCTTTTTAGCTTGGAACGAAGCATAGCGCTCTTCGCTAATTAGACCGATTTTATATCCAACATCCGTTAAGCGTAAATCTGCATTATCATGGCGGAGAAGTAAACGATATTCTGCGCGTGATGTTAATAAACGATAAGGTTCATTTGTACCCTTTGTTACTAAATCATCGATTAAAACCCCAATGTAAGCATCTGCTCGACCTAAAATTAGCTCTTCCTTACCTAAAGCGCGACAACCAGCATTAATACCAGCAAGCAGACCCTGACCCGCCGCTTCTTCATAACCAGATGTTCCATTAATTTGACCTGCTGTATAAAGGTTTTTCACTTGTTTTGTTTCTAATGTTGGCCATAGTTGTGTTGGTACAATAGCATCGTACTCAATCGCATAACCAGCACGCATTAACTGAGCTTTTTCTAACCCAGGAATTGTTTCAAGCATCTTACGTTGAACATGTTCTGGTAAGCTTGTTGATAAACCTTGTACATAAACTTCTTGAGTGTGGCGGCCTTCAGGCTCTAAGAAAATTTGATGGCGTGGTTTA
Organism: Priestia flexa NBRC 15715; assembly: GCF_001591565.1. Classification (GTDB taxonomy): domain Bacteria; phylum Bacillota; class Bacilli; order Bacillales; family Bacillaceae_H; genus Priestia; species Priestia flexa. The sequence goes on from NZ_BCVD01000074.1 coordinate 4,372, forward strand.
TCATTAAAGCGAACAACCTTATCTTCAATTGAAGGACAATAACGTGGACCTGTCCCTTTAATCATTCCAGAATACATCGGTGATAAGTGAAGGTTATCGTCAATAATTTGATGAGTTGTTTCACTTGTATATGTTAACCAACAAGGTAGTTGATCCATAATAAATTGTGTTGTTTCATATGAAAAAGCGCGTGGCACATCATCACCAGGCTGAATCTCCGTTTTACTGTAATCAATCGTCTGGCTGTTAACACGCGGAGGAGTACCCGTTTTAAAGCGTACCATCTCTAAACCAATCTCTTCTAAGTGTTCCGATAACTTAATAGCCGGCTGTTGATTATTAGGACCACTTGAATACTTCAGTTCCCCTAAAATAATTTCTCCACGAAGGAACGTACCCGTTGTAATAACAACTGTTTTTGCTTTATATTCCGCTCCTGTTTGTGTCACTACTCCTGTACAAACACCATCTTCAACGATTAATTTTTCAACCATCCCTTGAACAAGTGTTAGGTTCTTTTCATTTTCAAGTGTTTTTTTCATTTCATGTTGATAAGCGAATTTATCTGCTTGTGCTCGTAAAGCTCGTACAGCGGGACCTTTACCTGTATTCAACATTCTCATTTGAATGTGCGTTTTATCAATATTTCGTCCCATTTCTCCACCAAGTGCATCAATCTCTCTTACTACAATTCCTTTTGCCGGACCACCTACAGATGGATTACACGGCATGAATGCAACCATATCTAAATTAATTGTTAAAGCTAATGTTTTTGCGCCCATTCTTGCAGATGCTAGTGCAGCTTCACACCCGGCATGGCCAGCTCCAACAACAATCACATCATATTGTCCACCTTCATAATGCATAAGAATAACCTCCTTTTAACGATTTTTTATTTTCCAAGACAAAATTGAGAAAATAACTGATCAATTAAACTTTCATGTACAGCATCACCAATAATTTCTCCAAGGAGCTCCCACGTTCTTGTTAAATCAATTTGAACAATATCAATTGGAATTCCGCTTTCAATACCTTCAATTGCTTCATTGATTGCGTTTTGAGCTTGTGCTAATAATGCAATATGTCTTGTGTTTGATAAATACGTTAAATCTTGTGATTCAATTGTTCCCGTAAAGAACAAAGAAGAAATAGCTTCTTCTAGCTCTGAAATCCCTTGTTCTTGCAACAAGGAAGTTGTGACAACTGAACGACTTCCAGCAAGATTTTTTACTTCTTCCATATCTAACTTTTGTTCTAAGTCTGTCTTATTAACAATAACAATGTAGTCCATTCCTTTAACTGCTTCAAATAGCTTACGATCTTCAGCTGTTAATTCCTCATTGTAATTGAGAACAAGTAAGATTAAATCCGCTTCTTTTAAATATTGTCTTGAACGCTCTACTCCAATTCGCTCAACAATATCTTCTGTTTCACGAATTCCAGCTGTATCTACCAGTCGTAGAGGTACACCACGAACATTGACATATTCCTCAATTACATCGCGGGTAGTTCCAGGAATGTCCGTTACAATTGCCTTAGTGTCTTGAACTAAGCTATTCAATAGCGAAGATTTTCCAACGTTTGGACGACCTACAATCACTGTTGCTAAGCCTTCACGCAAAATTTTACCTTGTTGAGATGTTTGTAGAAGATTATCAATCTCATTTCGAACTCGAGTAGCTTTTTCAATTAATACACGATGTGTCATTTCTTCCACATCATCATATTCAGGATAATCAATATTTACTTCCACATGAGCAAGCGTTTCAAGGATTTCTTGACGTAAACGGCGGATTAAATTAGAAAGTCGACCTTCCATCTGTCCAATCGCTACATTCATCGCTTTATCTGTTTTAGCACGAATTAAATCCATAACAGCTTCCGCCTGTGATAAATCAATACGACCATTTAAAAAAGCACGTTTGGTAAACTCTCCTGGTTCTGCCAGGCGTGCACCATTTGCCAAAACAAGCTGTAACACACGATTAACTGAAACAATTCCACCATGGCAGTTAATCTCAATAATGTCTTCTCTCGTAAACGTTTTAGGGCCTTTCATAATAGAAAGCATCACCTCTTCAATCGTTTGTCCATTTTTAGGATCAACGATATGACCATAATGAATGGTATGAGAAGGTACTTCATTTAAGCTTTTATTTGAAACACTCTTAAAAATACGATTTGCAATACTTACCGCTTCTTCTCCACTTAATCTTACAATCGCAATTGCTCCTTCTCCCATTGGAGTAGAAATTGCAGCAATAGTATCAAAATCTAACATTTGAGTTTCACCTCATCCCTTTGGACTAGTTATACTATTATTAAAACGATTTTTTACTATCGTTCACATTTTTATAAAAACAAAAACATGCCTTATTAAAATTAAGGCAATCAACTAACTAGGATACCACAATTCAATCAATAAAAAAATGAATAGTAGTTATGCACAATCTCAAAATAAACAGTACGTATTATTTTAACTTATCCACATGTGAATAACAATTGCTATCTTTCGTTTTTGTTTTTTTAAACATAAAAAAAGTACTAATCACTTGTGATTAGTACTTTTAAAGACTGAATGTGCAGGACGCATGAGTACACATCGCTTTGGTTCTTCTCCAACAGATAAAGTCTCTACTTTTTTATTCTTAGCAAGTGCTTGATGAATAACTTTTCGCTCATGTGCAGGCATAGTTTCCAACTGCACTGATCGATTTGTACGTAGTACTTGATGGGCCATTTTTTCTGCTAACTGAACCAGCGTTTCTTCTCTTCTCTCACGGTAATTCTCTGCATTCAAAGTAATTTTAAAATAATATTTGCTATAACGGTTTGCTACCAGTTGTGTTAAAAGCTGGAGCGCGTTAATCGTTTGTCCACGCTTACCGATTAATAGACCAATTGAAGAGCTTGAAATATGAATTTCACATTGTCTTGAGGTTTTTTTCACTTCAATTGCTGTTTCAATTCCCATTTGCGCTGTCACATCGTTAATATATGCTACAGCTTCTTCAACAGGATCTATTATTTTTTTTACATGAACAACAAAAGGCTTCCCTTTAAAAATTCCTAAAAAACCTTTCTTACCTTGTTCAATAATGGTAATCTCTGCTTTTTCTTTTGAAATATTTAATTTTGAAAGAGCTTGATTGACGGCTTCCTCAACAGTTGGAGCTGTTACCGTTATATCTTTCATTTTTTAGCTCCTTGAGAGGCAGGAGAACCTGCTTTTAAGTCTGGTCCTTTGATGAAGTACGTCTGTACAATCATAAAGATATTTCCCACAACCCAGTATAATGATAGAGCTGCCGGGAAGTTAATTGCAAAGACTACAATCATGATTGGCATTAACCATAGAAGCATTGCCATTTGAGGATTCTGATTTGCATTTCCTGCCATCATCATTTTCTGCTGAATAAATGTTGTAATACCCGCAATGATTGGTAATGCAAAATACGGATCACGTGACCCTAAATCAAACCATAAAAAGCTGTTATTTGCAATCTCTTCCGTTCTAGTAATAGCATGGAAGATACCAATTAAAATAGGCATCTGAATTAAGATTGGAAAACAACCTGCTAAAGGGTTTACATTGTACTTTTGGAAAAGCTGCATCGTCTCTTGCTGTAACTTTTGCTGAGTTTTTGCATCTTTTGAGCTATACTTTTCCTTTAACTTTTGCATTTCAGGTTGCAAAACCTGCATTGCTTTTGTATTTTTCATTTGTTTAACCATTAAAGGTAAAATTAATAATCGAATTAGAATAGTAACAATAACGATGGAAAAACCGTAGCTACCAAGTAAATTCGCAAAGTATACAATTACCATAGAAAGCGGATAAACGACATACTCATTCCAAAAACCTTTGCTATCAGCAGTAATCGGCTGATTAATTTCCGTACATCCAGCCAAAACCGTCAAAAGAAAGGCAAGTGTAATTCCTAGTAAAACTTTCTTTCTCACCTTTGCTCCTCCTTTAATAAATTCCAACTCCCAAAACTGAGAGTTTGTCAAACACCATTATATAAGGATATAGTAGAAAAACAACATTTATTGTGAGTTCTTTTCCTCAGTTCGTGAACTATTGAGCCTATGCTGATAAAGCTTTGCTCTTTTAAACACATGCTGTAAACTTTTTTTAACTTCTTCATATTCCATCTCTGCTGCTGGCTTTCTAGCTATCACAATATAGTCTTTATCTTGTTTGAGATATGGTGCAATTTCAAACATGACCTGACGAGCTAGTCGCTTCACTCGATTTCGAGTAACAGCGTTTCCAATTTTTTTACCGACGGAAAAACCCACACGGAAATGCTGAAGTTCTGGTTGATCTAGTACATATATAACAAATTGACGGTTCGCAAATGAATGTCCTTTTTGAAAAACCTTTTGAAACTCTTCATTTTTCTTGATCCGGTATTTTTTTTTCATTTTAACACTCCTACCCTTTTTCAGGCACGTTTCCACCATGAATTCCATAAAGGATTAGAGGCAAACTTGTCCATTAAGTGAAAAAAAGACCACTGACGTCTCAGTGGTCTATTATGCTGATAATACTTTTCTTCCTTTACGACGACGACGAGCTAAAACTTTACGTCCGTTTGCTGAGCTCATACGAGAGCGGAAACCGTGTACCTTACTACGCTTACGTCTGTTTGGTTGGTAAGTTCTTTTCATCTATAAACACCTCCTCGAGGAATAACTGAAAAAGACAGTCCTAACAATTATAATGAAAATAAGTAGAAATTGCAATGTTATTTATAAAATAATAAATGCTTTTTCTAAATCCTTCTCAACATTCTTCTTAAAATCTTCTTCATTGTAATATTGTTGCTGTCTACTTGTCCATAGAAAATCGATACTTTCCTTCTTCTTTTTTATAGACAGATCTCTATCTCTACTTAAACTACCGATCAACTCAATCTCTTCCTCATTTTTAACCTCTTAAACAAAACTACGACATTTTTCTAAGATTTTATTCATAAAAAGTCGTTTTTTGTACTGTGGATAAGTTTTTTCGACAAATTTAACAATCCACTTTGCTTATCTACAAGTGGTACACATCATCTTGTGTTGTGGAAAACTTTACTCCACAAGGTGTAGTGATTGTGGATAAGTTTCGAAAATCCGTTGCAACAACCGTTATTCTTTGATATTATATTTTTGTTTTCACTCTTAATTACTTTTCCACATATCATTGTTATCCACATATTGTGGAAAAGTTGTGGACATGTTTTCCACCCTTGTTATGAACTGTTATCCACAATATGTGGAATATGTCGAATAGTTGCTTTTCTTCTATAATATATATTTACCCACATAATAGCAATTGAATAAATATAAATTTTTTATGCATAAACGTTTTTGTCACTTGTACAAAACTTGTACAAGTCGTTATTTTAATGGAAAAGGAGGCTGACTTCTTTGGAAAATATTCATGATTTATGGAACGGAGCATTAGCTGAAATTGAAAAGAAGTTGAGTAAACCAAGTTTTGAAACATGGTTAAAATCAACAAAAGCTCACGCTCTACAAGGTGATACACTTATTATCACAGCGCCGAATGACTTTGCCAGAGATTGGCTAGAGTCTAGGTATTCTAACTTAATTGCTGAAACATTGTACGATTTGACCGGGGAAGAACTAGATGTAAAATTTATTATCCCTTTAAATCAATCTGAAGAAGAGTTTGATTTAACTCCTCCTAAAAAGAATGTAAGCAAAGAAGATGGACATGAATTCCCACAAAGTATGCTTAATTCCAAATACACGTTTGATACTTTTGTTATTGGTTCTGGTAACCGCTTTGCTCATGCTGCTTCCTTAGCAGTTGCAGAAGCACCAGCCAAAGCTTACAATCCACTTTTTATTTATGGGGGAGTAGGGCTTGGAAAAACCCACCTCATGCACGCAATAGGTCACTATGTGCTTGATCATAATCCAGATGCAAAAGTTGTATACCTATCTTCTGAGAAATTCACCAATGAATTTATTAACTCAATTCGTGACAACAAAGCGGTGGAGTTTCGTAATAAGTATAGAAATGTCGACGTTTTACTTATAGATGATATTCAATTTTTAGCTGGTAAAGAACAAACTCAAGAAGAATTTTTCCATACGTTTAATACGTTACATGAAGAAAGTAAACAAATTGTTATTTCAAGCGATAGACCACCAAAAGAGATACCAACTTTAGAAGATCGTCTTCGCTCTAGGTTTGAATGGGGTTTGATTACAGACATTACGCCACCAGATCTTGAAACGAGGATTGCTATTTTACGTAAAAAAGCAAAAGCTGATGGGTTAGTAATTCCTAATGAAGTAATGCTTTATATTGCTAATCAAATCGACTCAAACATCCGTGAATTAGAGGGTGCTTTAATCCGTGTAGTAGCATACTCCTCATTAATTAATAAAGATATCAATGCAGACTTGGCTGCTGAAGCTTTAAAAGATATTATTCCGAGTTCAAAGCCAAAAATTATTACCATTCAAGATATCCAACAAATAGTCGGACAGCAGTTTAATGTAAAGCTTGAAGACTTCAAAGCCAAGAAACGCACAAAATCTGTAGCATTTCCAAGACAGATTGCAATGTATCTATCTCGTGAGCTCACAGACTTCTCATTACCAAAGATTGGCGAAGAATTTGGGGGAAGAGACCACACCACGGTTATCCATGCTCATGAAAAGATTTCAAAGTTGGTTCAAACTGATTCACAGCTCCAAAAACATATTAAAGAAATCAGTGACTCTTTAAAGATCTAATTTTTTCTCTTGTTTTTTGTGTATAAGTGAGATAGGATTGTACACAGTCTGTCCACAGGTGGATAGGCTGTGTACTGGCGTTTTAAGGGGTTATCCACATTTCCACACGCCCTATTACTACTACTACTTTTTTTATAATAAATTAATAAGCTGTTTAAACCGACTTTTAAAATAAAAAGGAGGAAGGATTTCATGAAATTTAAAATTCAAAAAGACTACCTAGTTCAAAGTGTTCAAGATGTAATGAAGGCTGTTTCATCTCGGACAACGATCCCTATTTTGACAGGAATTAAAATTGTTACAACAGAAGAAGGAGTGACTCTTACTGGGAGCGATTCTGATATCTCCATTGAATCATTTATCCCAAAAGAAGAAGATGGAAAAGAAATTGTAGAAATAGAGAAGACAGGAAGTGTCGTTTTACCTGCTCGTTTCTTCAGTGAAATCGTAAAGAAATTGCCAAAAGAAGTTGTAGAGCTAGATGTTCAAAATTTGTTTTTAACAATTATTCGTTCTGGAAAAGCAGAGTTTAATTTAAATGGTTTAGATGCTGAAGAGTATCCACATCTACCACAAATCGAAGAAAATAACGTATTTAGAATTCCTACAGATTTACTTAAAAACATGATTCGACAAACTGTCTTTGCTGTGTCCACCTCAGAAACACGCCCTATCTTGACAGGTGTAAACTGGAAAGTGGAAGGCAAAGCACTAACGTGTATTGCAACAGATAGCCACCGTTTAGCCTTACGTAAAGCAAATATTCAATCTGAAAATGATGTTTCTTACAATGTTGTTATTCCAGGAAAAAGTTTAAACGAATTTAGTAAAATTCTAGATGATTCCAATGAACTGGTTGATATTGTTATGACTGAAAATCAAGTTTTATTTAAAACGAAACATCTTCTGTTCTTCTCACGTCTACTAGATGGGAATTACCCAGATACTTCTCGTCTTATCCCAGCTGACAGTAAGACAGACGTTGTTTTAAACGTTAAAGAGTTTCTTCAGTCTATTGATCGTGCTTCGCTTTTAGCGAGAGAAGGACGTAATAACGTAGTAAAATTATCAACTTTACCAGACGGGATTATTGAAATCTCATCAAATTCTCCAGAAATCGGTAAAGTTATTGAAGAAGTTCAAAGTGAATCAATTGTGGGAGAAGATTTAAAGATTTCGTTTAGTGCAAAGTATATGCTTGATGCATTAAAAGCTCTTGAAGGTACAGATATTAAAATTAACTTTACCGGAGCAATGCGTCCATTTGTTATTCGAACATTAGAGAATGACTCAATGCTACAGCTAATTCTGCCGGTTAGAACATATTGATGTTGAAAGCTACTAGGTTGTTTCTAGTAGCTTTCTTTTCTCAAGGACAATTATTTAGTAGAATAATGATAGATAAAACAATTAGGGAAGTGAGCGGAATATGATGACAACAGAAATTCAGATTTCAACGGAACATATTACATTAGGTCAGTTTTTAAAACTAGCTGATGTTATTCAGACTGGTGGAATGGTGAAATGGTTTTTAAGTGAGCATGAAGTTTATGTGAACGGTGAGTTAGAGGAACGCCGTGGTCGAAAGCTATATCCAGGCGATGAAGTAATAATCCCAGATATGGGTGAGTTTATCATTATATCTTAAGAGTTGGTGAATGGTTTGTACATTAAAGAACTTGCGTTAACAAACTATCGTAATTATGAAAAAACAACGGTTGCTTTTGAAAACAAAGTAAATGTCATTCTAGGAGAAAATGCGCAAGGGAAAACAAACATTATGGAATCAATCTTTGTTTTATCAATGGCAAAGTCACATCGTACCTCCAACGATAAAGAATTGATCAAATGGGAAAGTGAATTTGCAAAGATTTCTGGTGTTGTAGAAAAAGAGCGCGGTCCTGTGACGTTGGATTTAATCATTTCAACAAAAGGTAAAAAAGCAAAATATAATTACATTGAGCAACAAAAGTTAAGTCAATACATTGGTGCTATGAATACGGTTATGTTTGCTCCTGAGGATTTGAACCTGGTGAAGGGTAGTCCCCAAGTGCGGAGAAGGTTTATTGATATGGAGATTGGCCAAGTTTCCCCTGTATACATGCATGACTTAAGCAAATATCAAAAAGTTTTACAGCACAGGAATCAATATTTAAAGCAACTTCAAACACGAAAGCAATCTGACCTATCTTTGCTTGATATCTTAACTGCTCAGCTTACAGAAGTAGCAGCTCGTATTTTAAAAAAGCGATTTGAATTTTTGCAGCTTTTGCAAAAATGGGCAGAACCCATTCATTTTGGCATTAGCAGAGGGCTTGAAAATCTGCGTATCGAGTATAAAAATTCGATTGATGTATCAGAAGATGCAGATTTGTCGAAAATGATAGAAGCATATCATGAAAAATTTGATAAAATAAAGAGTAGAGAAATTGATAGAGGCGTTACCTTAATTGGTCCTCACCGAGATGACCTGCTATTTTACGTCAATGAAAAAGATGTTCAAACCTTTGGGTCCCAAGGGCAACAGCGTACAACGGCTTTGTCTTTAAAATTGGCGGAGATTGAGCTAATTAATCAAGAGATTGGCGAGTATCCCATTTTATTACTAGACGATGTTTTATCTGAGCTTGATGATTTCCGTCAGTCTCACTTGTTAAACACGATACAGGGAAAGGTTCAAACATTTGTGACAACCACCAGTATTGAAGGAATTCATCATGAAACTTTAGACAAAGCCGCTACGTTTGAGGTAGAGGCTGGGGTCATACAAAAAATTAAATAGTTTTTTCATACTGATAGCTTTTCAACGTTAATTTTAACAAAGTATGATATCATTATAGTTTTAAGTCTAATGTTTTAAAGCTTACCCTCAAAAATACGAAAGATGAGTTTTGCTTGTCTGAAGCTCCTAAGTGGTTTCCATTCAATTATTTAAGATACGTTAAAAAGAATACAATTATAAACAGTTCGCTGTTAATGAAAAGTGTAGGTGATACATTTGGCAATGGAACAAAAAGAAAAGCAATCATATGATGCTGACCAAATACAAGTGTTAGAAGGATTAGAAGCAGTACGAAAACGTCCGGGAATGTATATCGGCTCTACGAGTGCTAAGGGTTTACACCACCTCGTATGGGAAATTGTTGATAATAGTATCGATGAAGCGTTAGCTGGTTATTGTGATGAAATCAATGTCATAATTGAGAAAGATAATAGCATCACAGTTAAAGATAATGGGCGTGGAATTCCTGTTGGTATGCATGAAAAAATGGGACGACCTGCTGTTGAAGTTATCTTAACCGTTCTTCACGCTGGCGGTAAATTTGGCGGTGGCGGATATAAAGTTTCAGGTGGTCTACACGGTGTAGGAGCATCTGTTGTAAATGCGCTTTCCACTTACCTAGAAGTAAATGTACACCGAGACGGGAAAGTACATTATCAAAAATTTGAACGAGGTGTTCCCGTAGCAGATTTAGAAGTAACTGGTGAAACTGATAAAACTGGTACAGTTATCCACTTTCAGCCAGACGGTGAAATTTTTAACGAAACGTTAGAGTATGATTTTGATACATTGGCAAACCGATTACGTGAATTGGCTTTCTTAAATCGTGGAATTAAAATTACGATTGAAGATAAACGTGAAGAAAACAAAGTGCGTGAATACCATTATGAAGGTGGTATTAAATCATATGTTGAACATTTAAATCGTTCAAAAGAAGTTGTACATGAAGAGCCAATCTATATTGAGGGAAATCGCGACAGTATTTCAGTTGAGATTGCTATTCAATACAATGATAGCTATACAAGCAATCTGTATTCTTTTGCAAATAACATTCATACCTATGAAGGTGGTACACATGAAGCCGGCTTTAAAACAGCTTTAACACGTGCTATTAATGATTATGCCCGTAAGAACAATATGTTTAAAGATAGCGATACAAACCTTACAGGTGAAGATGTACGTGAGGGAATTACTGCAATCATTTCAATTAAACATCCAGACCCTCAATTTGAAGGTCAAACAAAAACAAAATTAGGGAATAGTGAAGCAAGAACTATTACTGATTCTGTATTTGCAGAGCACTTTGAAACTTACCTACTAGAAAATCCAGTAGTAGCTAAGAAAATTGTTGAAAAAGGTGTTATGGCAGCACGTGCTCGAATGGCAGCTAAAAAAGCAAGAGAATTAACAAGAAGAAAAAGCGCATTGGAGATCTCAAATCTACCTGGTAAATTAGCAGATTGCTCTTCAAAGGATCCTTCCATCAGTGAATTGTACATTGTAGAGGGTGATTCTGCAGGTGGTTCTGCTAAACAAGGGCGTAGTCGTCATTTCCAAGCTATCCTACCTTTGCGTGGTAAAATTATTAACGTTGAAAAGGCAAGACTAGATAAAATTTTATCTAATAACGAGATTCGTACAATTATCACGGCATTAGGTACAGGTATTGGAGAAGATTTTGATATTTCTAAGGCACGTTATCACAAACTTGTAATTATGACAGATGCTGATGTCGATGGAGCTCATATTCGTACGCTGTTATTAACATTCTTCTATCGCTACATGAGACAAATTATTGAGTCCGGTTATGTATACATTGCACAGCCGCCATTATATAAGATCTCACAAGGGAAACGCGTAGAATATGCGTATAACGATAAACAGCTAGAAGAGCTCCTGCCAACGTTCTCAGAAGGATCTAAACCTAACCTACAGCGTTATAAAGGTCTAGGGGAGATGAATCCAGAGCAGCTGTGGGAAACAACAATGGATCCAGATACGCGTACGCTTCTACAAGTTAACTTACAGGATGCGATTGAAGCAGATGAAACATTTGAAATTTTAATGGGCGACAAGGTTGAACCACGCCGTAACTTCATTGAAGAAAATGCAAAATACGTTAAGAATTTAGATATCTAAACAAGATATTTTTTAGAATTAAAAAGAATGTTAAATGGCAGGGTAGAGGGATTTCTATCCTGCGTTTACATATGTGAACTACTATACTGAACTTCGTGAAGGAGGTTCTTATCGATGTCAGATAAACCAAACTCTCAAATTAAAGAAGTAAACATTAGCCAAGAAATGCGTTCTTCGTTTTTAGATTATGCAATGAGCGTTATTGTTTCACGTGCGCTTCCAGATGTACGTGACGGCTTAAAACCTGTTCATCGTCGTATTCTATATGCGATGAATGACTTAGGTATGACTTCGGATAAACCATTTAAAAAATCAGCTCGTATCGTAGGGGAAGTTATAGGTAAGTACCATCCTCATGGTGACTCAGCTGTCTATGAAACAATGGTGCGTATGGCTCAAGACTTCAGCTATCGCAATATGCTTGTAGATGGTCATGGTAACTTTGGTTCTATCGATGGTGATTCAGCAGCAGCGATGCGTTATACAGAAGCAAGAATGTCCAAAATCTCTATGGAGTTATTAAGAGATATCAACAAAGATACGATTGATTATCAAGATAACTATGATGGATCTGAGCGAGAGCCGGTTGTACTACCAGCTAGGTTTCCTAACTTACTTGTAAACGGCTCAGCGGGTATTGCGGTAGGTATGGCAACAAATATTCCACCCCATCAACTCGGAGAAGTTATTGATGGGGTACTAGCTGTTAGTAAAAATCAAGATATTACAATTCCAGAATTAATGGAAATCATACCGGGCCCAGACTTTCCAACCGCAGGTCAAATCTTAGGTATTAGTGGAATTCGTAGAGCTTATGAAACAGGAAAAGGCTCTATTATTATTCGTGCAAAAGTAGAAATTGAAGAACAATCAAATGGAAAACAAACGATTATCGTTAATGAGCTTCCATATCAAGTAAATAAAGCGAAGTTGATTGAAAAGATTGCAGAACTTGCTAGAGATAAAAAGATTGAAGGTATTACAGATTTACGCGATGAATCAGATCGCTCTGGTATGCGTATTGTAATCGAAGTTCGAAGAGATGCAAATGCCAATGTCTTACTAAATAACTTATATAAACAAACATCTTTACAAACAAGCTTTGGTATTAATATGCTTGCTTTAGTGGAAGGGCAGCCGAAGGTTTTAAACTTAAAACAGTGTCTACAGTATTACTTAGACCATCAAGTTGTTGTTATTCGCAGACGTACTGAATTTGAGTTAAGAAAAGCAGAAGCACGTGCTCATATTTTAGAAGGCTTAAAGATTGCTTTAGATAATCTCGATGCGGTTATTGCATTAATTAGAGCTTCTCAGACAACCGATATCGCTAGAGAAGGATTAATGACACAATTCTCACTAAGTGAAAAGCAGGCACAGGCTATTTTAGATATGCGTTTGCAAAAGCTTACTGGGTTAGAGCGTGAGAAAATTGAAGCTGAGTATCAATCTTTACTAGCTTTAATTGCTGAATTAAAAGCGATCCTAGCAGATAATGAAAAAGTTTTGGAAATTATTCGTGAGGAATTAATAGAAGTTAAAGATCGCTTTAATGATGGGCGTCGTACAGAAATTATAGCGGGTGGTTCTGAAGTTATTGAAGATGAAGATCTTATTCCGCGACAAGATATTGTTATTAGCTTAACACATAACGGATATATTAAACGATTACCTGTATCTACTTATAAGAGTCAGAAGCGTGGGGGGCGTGGTATTCAAGGAATGAATACCAATGAAGATGATTTTGTTGAACATCTTTTAACAACTTCTACACACGATACAATTTTATTCTTTACGAATAAAGGGAAAGTATACAAAACAAAAGGATATGAAATTCCTGAGTACGGAAGAACTGCTAAAGGGATCCCTATTATTAACTTATTAGAAGTAGATAAAGGTGAATGGGTCAATGCTATTATTCGAGTTGATGAGTTCGTTGATGACTGGTATTTATTCTTTACAACAAAACAAGGTATTTCAAAACGTACCCCATTATCTTCTTTTGAAAACATCCGTAATAGTGGCTTAATTGCATTAAGTTTACGAGAAGAGGATGAGTTAATCTCTGTAAAACTAACAGATGGTAAACGTGATATGGTTATTGGTACTAAAAATGGTATGTTGATTCGCTTTAATGAGAATGATGTCCGTTCAATGGGGAGAACAGCAACTGGTGTAAAAGGAATTACTCTTGATTCAGAAGATGAAGTAATTGGGATGGAGATTCTTGAAGAAGAATCAGATATCTTAATTATTACAAAGAATGGATATGGTAAGAGAACACCAGCTAATGAATACCGCATACAGACTCGAGGCGGTAAAGGTCTAAGGACATGTAATATTACAGATAAAAATGGTGATGTAGTCGCATTGAAGTGTGTAACATCTGGAGAGGAGATTATGGTAATTACAGTCAGCGGTGTATTAATTCGTCTGTCTGTCTCTGGAATTTCTCAAATGGGAAGGAACACTCAAGGCGTTAAAGTGATTCGTTTAGGAGATAGTGAGTTTGTTTCTACTGTAGCAAAAGTTCAAACATCTGAAGAAGATGAGGAGCTTGACGAAGAAGTCGACTCAGAACTAGACGTTACCAGTGAAGAATCACCTGAAAATGAGTAAATAGGCAAAAGAGACTGGGACATAAGTAGTTCAGCCCC
>NZ_BCVD01000075.1 GCF_001591565.1 Priestia flexa NBRC 15715
AAACTCTCTTTTTTAATAGAAAGTTAATTGAAAACATTTTTAATTAACTTTCTATATGCTAACTCATTGCGAAATAAAGTAGAAAGGACTAGAATGTACGTTGGCTTTAAAAGTTCTCAACAGTTGAAAGGAGAAATAGATATGCCAAAGTCATTATGGTTTTTAATCATTGGAATGTTAGTAAACGTTACGGGCGCTTCGTTTTTATGGCCTTTAAATACAATTTATATACATGATCATCTCGGTAAATCATTATCCGTAGCAGGCTTTGTTTTAATGTTAAATGCTGGTGCTAGCGTAATTGGTAATCTTATTGGAGGTACCTTGTTTGATAAAATAGGAGGGTATAAATCCATTTTATCAGGTATTGTTATCACCTTGATAGCATTGGTTGGGTTAGTGTTTTTTCACGATTGGCCTACATACGTTGTATTACTTGTCATCGTTGGTTTTGGCTCGGGAATTGTATTTCCATCTATGTACGCAATGGCTGGAACGGTTTGGCCAGAAGGTGGACGTAAGTCCTTTAATGCCATTTACGTAGCTCAAAATGCAGGGGTAGCAATTGGTGCAGCTCTTGGAGGAATTGTAGCTTCTTATTCATTTACCTATATCTTCTTAGCAAACACGTTACTGTACGTGGTTTTTTTATTGATTGCATTTTTCACGTACAAGAACATTTCAGTTACGGGTTCAGCCCAAACGAGTGTATTGCAAGAAGCTAAGGGGATTAAAAATCACTATAAGCTGATTGCTTTATTAACTTTATGTGTGGGCTATTTGCTGTGCTGGATGGCGTATGTACAGTGGCAAACAACAATTGCTACGCATACATTAGAGCTTAATATCCCATTATCTCAGTACAGCATGCTTTGGACAATTAATGGCATTTTAATCGTTGCAGCACAGCCGTTTATTGTACCAGTCGTACAAAAGTTTGCGAAGACGTTAAAAGTGCAAATTATGATTGGTACGGCAATCTTTATTGCATCTTTTATTATTGTTTTGCAGGCAACTACATTTGTAGACTTTTTAATTGCGATGATTGTCTTAACGATTGGAGAAATGTTTGTTTGGCCTGCAGTTCCAGCAGTAGCAAACGAATTAGCGCCAAAAGGTAGAGAAGGATTCTATCAAGGCATTGTAAATAGTACGGCTACGGGTGGCAGAATGATTGGTCCTGTTTTCGGTGGGATGATGGTGGATCATTTTGATGTTTCTGTGCTCGTGTATAGCTTAATTGCTTTTCTATTCTTAACATTTTTCACAACATGGTTTTATGATTTGAGAATAAAAGAACAATCTACAAAGCGTTATCAAGTAACGGTTTCAAAATAAATTAAAAAGCTGAAAAGCGATGCCAGACGGCGTCGCTTTTTTGTTCCATAAAACCTGGTATGTCTCAATGGTTTGTCTAATAAGATAGTAGAAGTCAAAAGGGAGGAGGTTGTTTTCCACTTGATTGTAAACGCTTTCTAAGATAAAGGGGGAAGAAAACGTGCTTAGTATGATTGGGTTAATCGGTGGTTTAGTCTTGCTTATTGTGCTTACTATGAGAGGAATGAACTTATTAATAGCAGGACCTTTAAGTGCTTTAGTAGTAGCTTTAACAAGTGGAATGCCTTTGTTTCCGCAGCTTGTTAAAGAAGGTGAAGTGAACTTTGTTGGTAACTATATGTCAGGATTTACGGGCTTTGTGACGTCTTGGTATTTAATGTTCTTACTTGGAGCAATCTTTGGAAAAGTGATGGAAGATAGCGGTGCTGCTGATAGCGTTTCAAAATGGATTGTTGAAAAGCTCGGTATGAAAAGAGCTGTATTAGCCATTGTTTTAGCCTGTGCTGTATTAACTTATGGTGGAGTCAGCTTGTTTGTCGTAGCTTTTTCTGTGTATCCCATGGCGGTAAGTTTGTTTAAGCAAGCTAACCTACCACGACGCTTTATTCCAGCTGCTCTTGCTTTTGGCTCTGTTACGTTTACAATGACTTCAGCTGGTTCACCTGAAATTCAAAACTGGATTCCAATTGATTATTTGAATACATCGCCTTATGCAGGTTGGGAAGTAAGTTTAATTGTGGCGGTATTAATGGCAGTGTTTGGCTATTGGTGGTTGAAGAAAATTATTACAAAAGCAGTGCAAAATGGTGAGCACTTTGTTGAGAGAGAGACGGACCCAAAAATGGAGAAAGGAAGAGAGTTACCTCATCCATTGCTTAGTTTAATTCCTTTAGTTGTCGTTCTTATTTGTTCATTTGTATTCCATAATTCATTGATGCAATCAGCTCTTATCATTGCGCTATTAAGTGGAATCATTGCTACGTATGTATTAAACCGTCGTTACTTTAAAGACTTCTGGGGAGCACTATCTGAAGGAACACTTGGTGCTTTAATTGCAATTGGAAATACGGCAGCTGTTGTTGGATTTGGCGGAGTAGCAAAGGCAGCTCCTGCTTTTAATGTCGCTGTTGAAGCGATGACCAGTATTCCGGGCAGTCCGTTAATTGGAGGCGCCATTGCAGTAAGCGTTATCGCAGGGATGACCGGATCGGCATCCGGTGGCCAAGCGATTGCTTTACCTCTCTTAGCACCACATTATATGGACGCAGGTGTTAATCCTGAGGCACTTCATCGAGTTGTGGCCATTTCATCTGGCGTGTTGGACTCACTTCCCCATAATGGATATGTTGTAACTACAATTAACTCTATTTGTGGTGAAA
The DNA here is from genome assembly GCF_001591565.1 of Priestia flexa NBRC 15715. Classification (GTDB taxonomy): domain Bacteria; phylum Bacillota; class Bacilli; order Bacillales; family Bacillaceae_H; genus Priestia; species Priestia flexa. The sequence goes on from NZ_BCVD01000075.1 coordinate 2,718, forward strand.
CACATAAAGATGCCTATGGCTCCGTGGCAGCTATGACTGTCGTTGTTCCGCTCGTAGGGTTAGCGATAGCTATTGCCCTCTTTACGTTTGGAGTAGGTATTTAAAGAGTAAGATGTTCAGCACATGGACATTTTAGCCGTTTGTGTGCTGAATGTTTGGATATTTCTTAAAAAAATGGGCATTATGTATGTTTTTAAGAGATTTGTTTATAAATAAGAAGAGAAACTTTGATAAAATGGTGTGAACAACTTGCAGTTTAATCACATATTATTTACAATACAAGGTAGTTACTATATGAAAAGCATTGAGAAGGAATAGTAGTGAGCGATACGAGCAAAGAGAGTTGACGGTTGGTGGGAGTCAACAAACGACCGTTCATGAACTCACCTTTGAGCTGTAAATGTGAACGAAGTAGCATTTATCGTCATCCGCGTTAAGGAAAATGAGTGAGTACATACATAATTTGTGCTAATGTGGGTGGTACCGCGGGAAGTTTATTCAACCTCTCGTCCCTTTCTTAAGGGATGAGGGGTTTTTTATAGTTCTAACACCATTGTCTTAAAATAGAAGGAGGAGTATTCATGGCCTTTAACCATAAGCAAATTGAGAAGAAGTGGCAACAGGTTTGGGAAGAAAATCAGACATTTAAAACGACTGAAGATAAAGGAAAGCGTAAATTTTATGCGCTAGATATGTTTCCATATCCATCTGGAGCTGGCCTACATGTAGGGCATCCAGAAGGGTATACAGCAACAGATATTTTATCTCGTATGAAGCGTATGCAGGGATATAACGTACTTCATCCAATGGGATGGGACGCGTTCGGTTTACCAGCAGAGCAGTATGCGTTAGATACAGGAAATGACCCAGCGCAATTCACAGAGCAAAACATTAACAACTTCCGTCGCCAAATTAAATCTCTAGGTTTCTCATATGACTGGGAGCGTGAGATTAATACAACAGATCCAAGCTACTATAAATGGACGCAGTGGATTTTCTTAAAGTTATACGAAAAAGGATTAGCGTATATTGATGAAGTTGCGGTAAACTGGTGTCCAGCTCTTGGAACAGTATTAGCAAATGAAGAAGTTATTGATGGTAAAAGTGAACGTGGAGGTCACCCAGTAGAACGACGTCCAATGAAGCAGTGGATGTTAAAAATTACTGCTTACGCAGATCGATTACTAGAGGATTTAGAAGAATTAGATTGGCCAGAGAGTATTAAAGAAATGCAGCGCAATTGGATTGGTCGCTCTGAAGGGGCGCATGTTCACTTTACAATTGATGGGCATGATGAAACGTTTACGGTGTTCACTACGCGTCCAGATACACTTTTTGGCGCAACGTATGCCGTGTTAGCACCAGAGCATCCATTTGTTGATAAAATCACAACAGCTGAGCAAAAAGCAGCAGTAGATGCCTATATTGAGAAAATTAAAAGCAAAAGTGATTTAGAGCGTACAGATTTAGCGAAAGATAAAACAGGTGTATTTACGGGAGCTTATGCGATTAACCCAGTAAATGGCGAAAAAATGCCAATCTGGATTGCAGATTACGTATTAATGAGTTACGGAACAGGTGCAATCATGGCAGTTCCAGCTCACGATGAGCGTGACTATGAATTTGCTGTTAAATTTGAACTTCCAATTAAGGAAGTTGTAGCGGGAGGAGACGTTTCGAAAGAAGCGTACACAGGAGATGGCGAACACGTTAACTCTGACTTCTTAAACGGCTTAAATAAAGAAGAAGCAATTGAGAATATGATTGCTTGGCTAGAAACAAACAAAAAAGGTGAAAAACAAGTTACGTATCGTTTACGCGACTGGTTGTTTAGCCGCCAGCGCTATTGGGGAGAACCAATTCCAGTAATTCATTGGGAAGATGGTACAACAACGCCTGTTTCAGAAAGCGAGCTTCCATTAGTACTTCCGAAAACAACGGAAATTAAGCCGTCAGGTAATGGTGAATCACCATTAGCAAACATTGATGAATTTGTAAACGTAGTAGACCCAGAAACAGGTAAAAAAGGTCGTCGTGAAACAAACACGATGCCACAATGGGCTGGAAGCTGCTGGTACTACTTACGCTACATCGATCCAAAGAATGAAGATGCATTGGCTGACGCAGAAAAGCTAAAAGAATGGTTACCGGTTGATATTTACATTGGTGGTGCAGAGCATGCCGTTCTTCATTTATTATATGCTCGCTTCTGGCACAAGTTCTTATATGATATTGGAGTAGTACCGACAAAAGAACCTTTCCAAAAGTTATTTAACCAAGGAATGATTCTTGGCGAAAACAATGAGAAGATGAGTAAGTCAAAAGGTAACGTTGTTAACCCTGATGAGATTGTTGAGAGTCACGGTGCAGATACGCTTCGTCTATATGAAATGTTCATGGGACCTTTAGATGCGTCTATTGCATGGTCAACAAAAGGATTAGACGGAGCAAGACGTTTCATCGATCGCGTATGGCGTTTGCTAATGGATGACAACGGTGAGCTAAGCAATAAAGTACAGGAAAGCGATGATAAAACATTAGAGCGTGTATATCACCAAACGGTGAAGAAGGTAACAGAAGATTATGAAGCTCTTCGTTTTAATACAGCAATCTCACAATTAATGGTGTTTATCAACGACGCATATAAAGTCGATGTTCTTCCAAAACAATACGTGGAAGGCATCGTGAAATTACTTGCACCAATTTGTCCACACGTTACAGAAGAGCTGTGGAATAAGCTTGGCTACGAAGAAACAATCTCGTATGAGGCTTGGCCTGCTTTTGATGAAGCAAAATTAGTAGATGATGAAGTTGAAATTGTTGTTCAAGTGAACGGTAAAGTACGTGCAAAGCTAAACGTTCCAGCTGAAGCATCACGTGAACAGCTTCAAGATATCGCAATGGCAAATGAAAACGTGCAAGAGCAAATCGAAGGCAAGACTGTCCGAAAAGTGATTGCTGTACCAGGGAAATTAGTAAACATTGTAGCGAACTAATGATAGAAGTCTGAGGCAAGAGCCTCAGGCTTTTTTCATGTAAGTAGAATTTCATTTATCACTTTTGTTACAATAATAACATGGGAACGAATACATAATGAGAGGGTTGAAAAAGATGGAACAAGTAAAAGAAATTACAACAGAAGAGCTAAAGAAACGTTTGGAGCAAAATGAAGAACTTGAGCTAGTAGATGTTCGCGAAGATGAAGAAGTAGAAGAAGGCATTATTCCAGGAGCAAAACATATTCGTATGAATGATATTCCTGCACATATTGATGCCTTTGATAAGGATAAAGAATATATCTTTATCTGTCGCTCAGGACGTCGTAGCGAGAACGTATGCTACTACTTACAAGAGCAAGGGTATAAAGTACGCAACATGGTTGGCGGTATGCTTGAGTGGGAAGGCGAAACAACTAAAAAGTAAATAAAAAAGATGAGACATAAGTATTTTAGCTAACGAGATATCCGAACCATTGGAAGGTAACGACTTTTGATAGTTTGGGTATCTTTTTCTTCATTCCTAAAATAAGTTAAAAAACTTAGTGGAACGGAGCGGAGGACACGCATCTGCGGCGCAATAGAACGAACTGGTGGTTCCAGCCTAACTACTTTAGAAAAGGTATAATTCATCTTTGAGAAAGAATCATTTGTTTTTATTCCAGACTCTTTTTTATTCAACGTATAAATTTTATAAGAATGTCTATAGTGATTGATACATATGTTAATAGAAATGTCCAAGCAGTGATAATCATGGGATGAAAGTGGTGTCGCGGTGTGGTTCAGGTAAAAGTGTTTGATAAAGAGCATGAAAAAGATTTAGAAGTAGCTCTAAATCGCTTTTTGAAAAAATTTGATGATGAGGATATTGTGGACATTAAGTATCAAGTTACAGTAGATGTGGACCGAGATGAACAAGTATACTGTTTTTCAGCAATGGTCATATATAAAGCCTAGCGCATTAATGCGCTAGGCTTTTGGCATACTCTCCAGCATTTGCTCCAGCAAGTCTTCCAGTTACTAAAGCTGACGTAATATTATAACCACCTGTATATCCATGAATATCTAGAATTTCACCGCAAAAGTAGAGGCCACTCATGAATTTTGAAGACATTTCTTTTGGATGCACCTCTTTTACCGATACGCCTCCACCTGTTACAAAGGCTTTTTCAAGAGATAACGTTCCATTTACAGAAAACGTAAATTGTTTCAGAAGACCAACAAATTCGCGAAGTCGATCATGTGAAATTTGTCCAGCAAGTTCTTGTTCTTCAATATGCGAAGCTTGAAACAAAAATAATAAATAGCGCTCGGGCACAAACCCTTTTAACACATTTTTAATTGCTTTTTTTGGTTCTTCTTTTAAAAGAGCTACGACTTTTTGAAAGAGATTTTCTTCATTTATGTCTGGAAACGAATCAATCATCATTTGAACAGTCTTTGTTTTTTGTTTTTTAAGTTCTTTGACAACATATTGACTACAGCGCAATACCGCAGGTCCAGAAATTCCAAAGTGTGTAAAAATCATATCCATTCGATGAGTAATCACAGGCTTGCCTTTCTTGTTTAGTACGCTTAATCCAACGCTACGTAAAGATAAACCTTGCAATGTCTTGTCTCGAATAAATGATTCACTTGAAGTGACGGGAACTTCGGTGGGATAAAGTTCTGTAATGGTATGTCCCGCTGCTTCCGCCCAAGCATAGCCATCGCCTGTAGAACCGGTATGAGGAACAGACTTTCCTCCAACAGCTAAAATGACTGCCTTGGCTTGGATTACTTCACCCGTCTCTAGCTGCACTTCTTTTACTGCATTGTTCTCATATGCGACTTTTCTTACAGGCGTATTTGTGCGTACATGAACGTTTAAACGCTTTAATTCACCAATGAGTGCATCAACGACTGATTGTGCTTTATTTGACACGGGAAACATGCGTCCGTGATCCTCTTCCTTTAAAGCAATCCCGAGGTTTTCAAAAAATCTGATGATATCTTCATTATTAAAAATCGAAAATGCACTATATAAAAAGCGTCCGTTTCCTGGAATGTGCTTAATAATTTCATCGATTGGGAGTCGGTTCGTAACATTACAGCGTCCACCACCCGAAATAGCTAACTTTCGACCGAGCTTTGTTCCTTTATCTACTAATAGTACCTTTGCGCCTTTTTCACCGGCTGCAATCGATGCCATCAAACCAGAAGGTCCTCCTCCGATTACGATTACATCATAAATCATATCTCCACCAACCTGTCTATTTTATAAAATTTGAGTTTGTTCACTGACAAATGAAGAAACTTTGGATAAAATGGGCTATAGTCTTGTTTTTTTCTAGCTGCTAGCAGCAGTTAACATTAAAGCATGTCTGAAATAAAACTGCAACTTGATTCCTTTTTATTCTATCACTATTATCAAAGTGTAACATTACGTATCGGAGGAAGCTTATGTCTGATTCAAAGCTATTACGAGGAACATTTGTGTTAACGTTAGGAACCTATATTTCTCGCATATTAGGAATGATTTATATTTTTCCATTTGCAACGCTCGTTGGAGCTGTAGGTGGAGCGCTGTTTGGATATGGATATAACCAATATGCCATTTATCTAAGTATTGCAACGGCAGGGATGCCGATGGCTGTTTCAAAATTCGTATCTAAATATAACGCAATGGGTGATTACTATACGAGTAGGAGAATGTATCGTGCAGGTCTTAAGCTTATGCTTGTCACAGGGGTTTTATCTTTTCTCTTACTTTATTCTTTATCTCCTTTTATTGCGGATTTAACACTAGGAGGAGCCGATTTAGATAACTCGTTAGAAGACGTTGTCATGGTTATGCGCATGGTGAGCGTGGCGCTTCTTGTCGTACCTATTATGAGTTTAATGCGAGGATTTTTCCAAGGACACCAGTCTATGGGGCCAACTGCTGTTTCACAAGTTATTGAACAGTTTGTCCGCGTTGTCTTCTTACTCGCTTCTACGTACATCGTGTTAAAAGTTGTCGGAGGAAGTTTAGCCTTAGCGGTTGGATTTGCAACAATGGGTGCATTTGTAGGGGCGCTTGGTGGACTAGCTGTCTTGTTATGGTATTGGAAAAAACGAAAACCTCATTTAGACAAAATGGTACAAGAGCAAAAAGTTACGCCAACGCGTATTTCAACGGTTTCTATTTTTAAAGAGTTGTTTACGTATTCTATTCCTTATGTATTTGTAGGGCTTGCAATTCCCCTTTATCAGTATGTTGATCAATTTACATTTAACCGTACAATGGTTGCTGCTGGTCAAAAAGAAATTGCAGAAACGATGAATGGGATTGTGCAGTCGTATGTACCAAAGCTTGTAATGATTCCTGTTTCATTAGCGACAGCGTTTGGATTAACACTCGTTCCAACCATTACACGTTCATTTGTGAATCAAGATTACACGGCTCTTCAAAAACAGATTGACCAAACGTATCAAACGATTATGTTTTTAGTATTACCGGCATCAGTTGGGTTGATGGCTTTAGCGGGTCCAGCCTATGGAACATTCTTTGGTATAGAAGATATTAAAGCTGGTGGAACAGTTCTATTAGCTTATGCGCCGGTTGCGTTATTGTTTTCATTTTTCACTGTGAATGCTGCGATTTTACAAGGTGTGAATAAACAAAAATACGCGGTAATCAGTTTAGCATTTGGTCTAATTGTGAAAATTATTTGTAACGTACCATTTATTTATCTATTTCATGAGCTAGGTTCAATTTTAGCAACGGCTCTTGGTTATCTTGTATCTATTGCGTATACATTTTATCTCATTAAAAAGCATGCGAATTATGATTACCATGCGTTTATCAAACGTACAGTGTTAATCTTTATCTTCGTTGCAATTATGGGGTTAAGCGTTAAGTTGCTTTCCTTTATTTTAGGCTTCTTCTTAGCGTATGATCAAAGCCGCATCGCTGCTGTGGTGATCACCTTTATTGGAGCAGGGGTCGGAGGGATTGTATACGGTGTAGCAACGTACCGTTCGACATTACTAGAGCGAGTAATGGGCAAACGAATTATAAACATAATTGAACGAAAAATTTTGCGCCGTCGTCCAGCAAACGGTTAATGAGAAAGTGACTCATTCAATGAGTCACTTTCTTTTCGGATATAAACTGAGGAGGATTTTATGAGATTAGATAAGTTATTAGCTAATATGGGATATGGTAGTCGAAAAGAAGTAAAAGGGTTATTAAAAACAGGAGCAATAAAAGTGAATGGTAAAGTGGTCAAAGATGCTAAGCTACACGTGAATCCGGAAACTGACGAAGTGTCCGTTCACGGAGAAATCATTGAATACAAAGAATTTATTTATTTGATGATGAATAAGCCTCAAGGGGTGATTTCTGCTACAGAAGATCATCAACATGAAACAGTTGTTGATTTATTAGAAATTGACGACGCCATTTATAATCCTTTTCCAGTCGGAAGACTAGATAAAGATACGGAAGGATTACTGCTATTAACAAACGATGGACAGCTTGCTCATCAGCTGCTCTCACCCAAAAAGCATGTTCCAAAAACCTATTTTGCGACTATTAATATGAAAGTAACTGAGGAAGATGTCGAAGCATTCAGAAAAGGGGTTACATTAGATGACGGATATGTCACGAAACCCGCAGAGTTAACCATTTTAAAAAGCGGTGAATCATCTGAAATTGAGCTAACCATTGTTGAAGGGAAATTTCATCAGGTGAAGCGTATGTTTGAATCAAGAGGAAAGAAAGTCACGTATTTAAAACGAATTTCCATGGGAGCTTTGCCGCTAGATGAAGAGTTAGAACTGGGGGAATACCGAGAGCTAACAGAAGAAGAATTAAGCGCATTAAAAGATAAAAAAGAATAAGAGGCGAAAGAAAAAGGAACCTGTACATAAATTGGTTCCTTTTTGTTCACTCTACGCAAGTGAAACAATTCACGTTTAAATGCACTGAGGTAAAATCAGGCACTTAAAGATACTCAACACACAAGGCGAAAAAGTATGAGGAATCTTTATCTCTGTATATAAATACTTACCTTTGAAACTTACTAGGATGAAATCTTGACCTTCTTCTCTGTCGTCGTCCATGTACCACGACTTGGACTATGAACTAAATCATTGTATGCTAATACATTTAAATCACGCTGAATAGTTCTAGGGGTGATACCAAACTCATCAACAAGCTCTTGAGTAGTGACAGTTCCCTTTTTACTAATGAACATATAAACGGATTTGATACGCGTTAGCATTCGATTAGTTGAAGGTTTCAAAAAACCACTTCCTTATTCGTTTTTCGTAAGGCACAACTTCTTTATAACTTTGAGATGTCAAGCACTATTTAAGTCCTCAGTTATATTGTACACAAAAAATCATAAAAAATAAAAGGATAAAGCTTAATTTAATAATAAATTTACAAAAATTGTGATAAATGAGATAAATATGTACTTTTTTGGCAGGTCTCCTTTCCTAAGTTATACATTATTTTTTAATGTATGCGAAATATAACAAAATAGACCTATTCAAGCATAAATTTAGAGAAAAGGTTACAACCCTTTACCCTTTTTCTAGCTAATTAAACACCTTAGAAGCTTTTTGAAAATAGGTGTGATAAAGTGGAAATAGTACAAATTGAATACTTCTACAATAATGGAGGATAACTATGGAAGCTATCAATTGGATGGAAGAAGTTAAAAAAAGAGAAAGCAATATCTTGGAAGAAACGAAGCGCTTTTTACAAATTAAAAGCGTCCTTGAAGAATCTGTAAAAGAAGATGAGCCATTTGGAGAAGGAGTAGCTAAAGCTCTTCATTTTTTATTAGATAAAGGAAATGATGATGGTTTTACGACTAAGAACGTAGATGGTTATGCAGGACATATTGAATTGGGAGAAGGAAAAGAATTAATAGGAATTTTATGTCACGTTGATGTCGTACCTGAAGGTGATGGTTGGTCTGTTGATCCATACGGTGCGGAAATTAAGGACGGAAAAATCTTTGCTCGCGGAGCGATTGATGATAAGGGACCAACAATAGCTGCTTATTACGCTATGAAAATTGTTAAAGAGCTAGGATTGCCGCTTTCTAAACGCGTACGTATGATTATCGGAACAGATGAAGAAAGCGATTGGAGGTGTGTAGATCACTACTTTAAACATGAAGAAATGCCAACGATGGGCTTTGCTCCAGATGCTGACTTTCCTATCATTTACGCAGAAAAAGGGATTACCGATGTAGAGTTACACCAACAGCCGATTCAAGGCACAGATGGCGACTATGTACTAACATCGTTTGAATCTGGTCGTCGTTATAATATGGTACCTGACTATGCAAAAGCAGTTCTTACTGTAAAAGAAGAAGCAAACCTCGAAAAAACGTATGAGAAGTTCTTAAATAAACATCATGTAAAAGGTACAGTTGAAGTCAACAGCAACAAATATACCCTTACCTTAGAAGGGGTATCGGCCCACGGAAGTGTTCCTCAAAAAGGGAAAAATGCCGGGGTGTTGTTAGCAAGCTTTCTACATGAATTAGCATTAAATGAACAAGCAAGACAGTTCGTTACATATGTTAATCACTATTTTGTAGAGGATACAATTGGTGAAAGAATCGGTTTGCATATTCGAGACGATGTAACAGGTGATTTGACTGTAAACGTTGGTATTTTATCTTACACTCATGAGAAGGCTGGACAAATTGGTTTAAACATTCGGTACCCAGTTGCCGCTAGTATTGATACTATTATTTCTACAATTAAGAAGCAAAGTGAGACATATCAAATTTCTGTTAAGCATTTTTCAGATTCAAAACCGCATCATGTCGATCAAAAGCATAAGCTCATCCAAACGTTACAGCAAGTCTACCAAGAACAAACGGGAGAGGAACCAACGCTTATTTCCATTGGCGGAGGTACGTATGCACGAGCGCTAGAGGCCGGAGTAGCATTTGGTCCACTATTCCCTGGAAGAGAAGAAGTAGCTCATGAAAAAGATGAATATATGGTGGTCGAAGATCTATTGAAAGCAACAGCCATTTATGCACAAGCTATTTATGAGTTAGCTAAGTAAACGAAAAAGACGCTCAGCAGCATGAGCGCCTTTTTTGGTTTATTAGGAATCAAAAGAGAATAAATCGCTTGATAAGTAGCGTTCACCTGTATCACAGGCGATGCACACAACGACTTGGTCGGGGCTTAGCTTTTTAGCTACTTCAATGGCAGCATAGCAAGCTGCACCAGAGGATGGACCAACTAAAATCCCTTCTTCAGCTGCAAGTCTACGCGTAATATTATATGCTTCTTCATCTTTAATCTTTAAAATTTCATCATACACATTCACATTTAACGTATCAGGGATAAAGCCAGGGCTTGTTCCTACAAGTTTATGCTTTCCTGGTTTTCCACCTGATAAAACAGGAGAGCCAGCAGGTTCTACTACATGAACACTCATGTTTGGATAGCGCTCTTTTAGTACTTCACCAGTCCCTGTAATTGTGCCACCAGTTCCGGCTGTAGCAACAAATGCAGCCAATTCTTTATTTAAATCATCCATTGCTTCAATAATTTCTTTTGCCGTGGTGTGGCGGTGTGCGTCTGGATTAGCTCCGTTTTTAAACTGCATTGGCATAAAAGCATTTGGAATTTCTTTTGTTAATTCTTCAGCTTTACGAATAGCACCTGGCATTTTTTCATCTCCTGGTGTTAGCACAACTTCAGCCCCGTAAGCTTTTAATAAGTTAATACGTTCTTGCGTCATAGTATCTGGCATAACAAGAATTGAGCGATATCCTCTTGCAGCAGCATTCATAGCTAAGCCAATTCCAGTGTTGCCACTCGTTGGCTCAATTATAGTTGAATTTGGTTTTAAAAGGCCTGCTTCTTCAGCTTTAACAATCATATTAAAAGCAGCGCGATCTTTTACGCTTCTGCTGGGGTTGAAGAATTCTAGCTTTAAATAAACGGATGCACCGTCAGCTGGCTGAAGACGATTCAATTTAACAAGTGGAGTATCTCCTATTAAATCTGCCATGTTGTTAACAACTTTCATTTTAACCATCCTTTGCATCGATAGAATTAATGATCTTTTTTATCCTAGTATAGACAATAATAGCGTACAACTACACTTTTATCGCCGTAAAAAGAAGTGTTTTTTCTATCATAACATAATCTATCGCATTAGTAGGATAAAAGGGCTTAAGCTTACGGTTTCACTAAAAAGCTTTAATTACTAGTGGTATCTTTCTTTTAATGTTAGTAAAATTGAACAATAAAAACAATCTGGTATTTTTTAACGAGGAGAATGATTTGATATGGCGCAACTTATTAAGATACAAGACTATCTTTCACGCTATGAGCGAGATTTGTATCACTATTCCTCTCAATTTACACGCGTGAAACAACACAATTGGGAGAAAGCAAAGGATTATTTCTATAACGGAGAGGAAGAGGTTCAGTTAGATGATATAGACGAATCGCCGACTTCAGAACCATCGCTTTTTCGAAAGGTAAAATCCTTTTTTAAAAAAGATGAAGTAGCCGAAACAGATAAAGAATACATGGAGGTAGAAATAGAAAAAGAAGCAGAAGAAAACTTTGATGCCGAAAATCTCACTGCGTTTGTGACGGAACCTAAAAGCCTACAAGACCTAAAGGTATTGTTTTTAGAAAACGTTTTTCAAATGCAAATGAGGTGGGCGACGTCGACCTTATTTGAGCTTTCAAATGCAGATAAGCGATACTTTTATGATGAAAAGCTTCAATACTTTTTAAAAAGCTTTCCTGATACTTTTCTACTTATGTATAAGCCTGTCTTTTTAGTGAAAAAAGCGCCTGTTGAAGCAGAGGTTATTTTAATTACGCCTACTGAAACAATTTGTATTGCAATGGTTGAAGGGAAAAATGGCTCTGTTTTTCAGTATTCAAAAGAAAATTTTTGGACAGAGTTAATAGGGAAAGATAAAAAGAAAGTGTTAAATCCCGTGCTTGGGTTGAATAGAACAGAGCAACTCGTCAAAAGCCTTTATCAATCTCATAATATTGACCGACCTATTCGTAAAATATTACTGAGTCGTAATGGTTTCTTTGACTCTCCAACAGAACCGTATCAAATTGATTTTATTGATAAGCGGAACTATGAAGAATGGTTCTATAATTTAAGGCGTTTATCAGCACCCTTAAAATTCAATCAGCTTCAGGCAGCAGAGGCACTTTTAAAGCATAGTCAAAGCATTTATTTTGATCGAAGTGAGAATGAATAATTTTGATGTGAAATTTAGTATTTATCTAATAGAAAGTGCTTTCATTTCTCCAATTTGAACATATAATGCTCATAATAAGTTATGTAGGAGGAGAACAGATGGCTTATGATAATCAAAAATTTGAAGCATATTTAGATAAGATGGATATGGTTACCGTTCTTGTTCCTAAATCTTACTACGATGGAGAAGTGAATTCACTTTGTTTAATGAGAGATGGCCAATCGCTTTCTTTAAAGCTAAAGGATAGAAAAGTATTACATGAGGCTATAAAATATGAATGCTACTGTCAAATAAAAATAGAGATTGGTGAAGAGTATCAAGTGGTAGAAGAACGTGGTGCCAAAGCAGATTTAAAGATAGGAGCTGTCATTCGCACTCCTGAATTCGATGATGCTTTTTTTTACAATGAATCGGACTTGGGTGTGGTTTTTACCAAGCAACATATTCAGCTGAAATTATGGGCACCGACTGCTACAGATGTGAAGGTAAAGCTTATCAATCCTAAAACGTTAAATAAAGAATATATTGGCATGGCTCGTATGAAAAAGGGAGTGTGGACAGCGATTTGTGGCCTTGAAAAAGAAGGGCATCACTATAGCTATGAGGTAACGGTCAACGGTGTTACGAGAGAAGCTGTTGATCCGTATGCAATAGCAGCATCAGCAAACAGTGAATACGGTGTGTTGGTGAATTTACACAAAACTAAGCAGCCGCCTGTGAAAAAGGCTCCGCTTCAAAAGCCCACGGATGCTATTATTTATGAAGTCCATATTCGTGATTTTACCATTCATCCTTCCAGTAACGTGTCCAATAAAGGAACATATGCAGGATTCACTGAGTCGTCAACAGAAAGCGGTGTAACAACAGGGTTAGCTTACTTAAAGGAACTTGGTATTACACATTTGGAGCTCCTACCCGTTAATGACTTTGATGGCGTAGATGAACTGAAGCCTTTGGATACCTATAATTGGGGCTACAACCCACTCCTATTTAATGTGCCGGAAGGTAGCTATTCTTTGGAGCCAACAAATCCTATAGCTCGTATTCTAGAGCTAAAGCAACTTATTCGAGCGGTTCATGAGAATGATCTACGTGTTATACTCGATGTTGTCTATAACCATGTATATGTAAGGGAAGACTCTTCTTTTGAAAAGATTGTTCCAGGATATTACTTCCGGCATGATCAATTTGGAATGCCGTCCAATGGAACAGGTGTAGGAAATGATTTTGCTTCTGAGCGTAAGATGGCGCGTAAATTTATCGTTGACTCCGTCTTGTTTTGGGTCAAAGAATATGATGTTGATGGCTTTCGTTTTGATTTAATGGGAATTTTAGATATTGAAACGATGAATACGATTCGACAAAAGCTGTTTGAATATGATTCATCCATTTTGCTGTTTGGTGAAGGGTGGGATCTAAATACCTCTTTATCTTCAGAGCAAAAAGCAACAATCTATAACTCTGATAAAGTCCCACATATTGGATTCTTTAATGATCGTTTTCGAGATTTTATCAAGGGAAGTACTTTTAACATCTATGATAAAGGTTTTATTTGTGGCAACACCCATCGAGTTGACGAAGTAAAGCAAGTAATGGCTGGCAGTGTTTCTTATCAAAAAGGAGAGAAGTATTTATTTGTTCAGCCTACCTCTTCGATAAACTATGTAGAATCACACGATAATCACACGCTGTGGGATAAATTGAGTAAGTGTAATTCACATGAGGAGAAACAAATTTTGCAAAAAAGGCAAAAGCTTGCAAGTGCAATGGTGTTATTAGCTCAAGGCATTCCTTTTCTACATGCAGGACAAGAATTTTATCGAACAAAACAAGGTGTTGAAAATAGCTATCGCTCACCGGATAGCATCAATCAATTTGATTGGGAGCAGCGGAAAATCTATAACAAGGATATAAAGTGGCTACAAGCAGTGATTCAGCTAAGAAAAGCGCACGGCGCATTTCGCTTTCATACAACCGAGCGAATTCGTAAGCATATGAAGTTCTTAGAATCGGTGCCAGAAATAGTTGCGTATGCTCTTGCCAATGTAGAAAAATACGGACCATGGAAGGATATCATTGTCGCGTTTAACCAAGACACATCAACTCATTATATTAACTTGCCACAGGGGAGTTGGAACGTCGTAATCGATGGAGAAAGCGCTTATCAGTATCCATTTCCAAAAGCCCTTTCAGGCGAAGCAGCGGTTCCTGCGGTTGGCGTTTTAGCATTATTTAAAACATAAGTGCTATTCTGCTACTTGACGAGAAAAGCGGGAAGAGGATAAAATTTATGAAGGATAGCTATTGGTATATGTCCGCAATAGCTGTCTTTTTTATTTAATAAAACAAATACACGTTGTTGATGATATAAATAGAAGTAAACATAACTTTAAATTTTTAATGAAATGTGTGTGTTGAAATTGAAGGTGAATTGGTTGGAACATATATTAGGAAGCGAATGGGAAGTGACTCCTGCTGGCGGTGCAACTGGAGATGCTTATTTCGCAAGGTTTCAAGACCGAAAGCTATTTCTGAAGCGCAATTCATCTCCTTTCCTAGCTGTTTTGTCAGCAGAAGGGATTGTTCCAAAGTTAGTTTGGACCAAACGAATGGAAAATGGAGATGTAATTACAGCTCAACACTGGCTAGATGGTCGAGAGTTAAAACCTCAAGATATGAACTCGGATAGCGTAACAGAACTGCTGAGTAAAATTCATCACTCTAAAGAGTTGTTGGATATGTTAAAAAGATTAGGGAAAGAGTCGTTATTACCACAAGACGTTCTACTCGATATTCGAGCAAATGTAGATTTGGACTTGCAGAAAGAACCAGTTGTTGAGCAAGGGATTCTGTATTTAGAGCGAGAAGTGGATTTCGTTCAGCCAGAGGAATATGTTGTTTGTCATTGCGATGTCAATCATAATAATTGGTTGCTAGGTGAGAATGAACAGCTATATTTAATCGATTGGGACGGAGCGATGATTGCTGACCCAGCTATTGACTTAGGCCTTCTGCTGTACTGGTACATTGATCCAGCAGAATGGAAGGGTTGGCTAGAAAAGTACGGTATTGCTTTAACAGATAGCTTGCAAAAGCGAATGAAGTGGTATGTTGTGAGTCAAAGTATTTTATTTGTACAATGGCATCGTACAAAGCAAGAATTACCAGAAATGAACTACTGGCTTAACTACTTAAAAGTATTGCTTGAAAATGAGAGTTAAGCCAGTAAGTTTAGTTAAGATAGACTAGATAGTTCTTCAACCCATTGGGATAAATTTTGTTTATTTGTTTCAATATGTTGATCGAGATGCGCCGCGCTTTTGGCAGTCTGTGTATACTCGCAAATGTTTTGAAGCGTGCGATACACTTGTTCATTAGCAGTTCCATTTGCTAGCATTGCTTGAGCTAAACGTTCAACTTGTTCGCATTCAGAGACTGTTCCACAGCAGTCAGTTTGGTGATTTGATAAGATGTCCTTTAAGATAGCCATTTGATGCTGAGCGTTTAAAGGCATAGTGCACCATCCTTTCTCGTATGATGCTTTTATTTTTTTCTTTATGAATACAATTATTCATACGAATGTCGGTTGTACAAAATAACCGACATTTTCCGTGTGGTTCAATTTTGATAATTTTTGA
>NZ_BCVD01000076.1 GCF_001591565.1 Priestia flexa NBRC 15715
CTTCTTTTCTTATTGAAAAATCTTCCCTTTAGCATCTACATAAATTGATTTCACAATGGTACGCTCAAACGGCTTTCCGTCTTTTGTTTGACCTTTGATGTCCGCAGTGATGTTGTAGACGCCTTCTTCAGCAAAGGAAGCGTTGAACTGCTGATTTTTTTTCATATCTTTTTGCTGTTTCTTTACGACTTTCCCATTTTTCTTAATGTTTAGAGTTGCGTCTGCTTTTGCCACGTCACCTGAATGAACTACGTCGACAGAAGAAGGAGTTACGTTTTGAAGTTCAATGTCATCGTTTAAGCTACTTTTTACACTTACGTTTAAAAAGTACGCTGATTTTTTGTGCTTTGCTTGTACTTTCCACTTTCCTGCTTCAGGAGATGATACTTGGAACATGTGATGATGAGCACCTTTAAAGACACCTTCGTCAATGGTGCGAACCGCTTTTTTGTACACCTTTCCAGTTGGGCTAACAAGCTCAATATCATTCATTTTTTGCTCGCTAAGCCAGTCTACTTCAATCTTTGTTGCGCTTTCTTCTACCGTAAACTCTTGTACAGCAGAGCTTGTAAATTCTCCACCTCGGTAAATGTTGCTGCTTTCTTCATGCTGCACGGCTTCTAATGCGCTGATTTTTGAAGCGGAAAGTGCTTGGGTCGTCGTTAAGTATGGTTTAAACAAATTGAAGGTAGCGCTTGATTTAACAGTTGAATGATCCCATGAACCCACGCGAACTTCACGACCATACGGTAAACGAGAACTTGTCACCGTTACAGCTCCGTCGTTAGAGCCGTAGGAGTTCAAATAAACGCCCCCAAAATAAAGCGCTGAACCAAAGCTTCCCCAGCTCGTTCCACCAAACGTATAAATTGGATTTTTCAAGCGATTAGCGTGTGAATCCGTTTGGGCACGGTAATTCTTCATATAACCTGTTTGAAGAGAGTACGTTGCATCGTTTTGACTGCCGAGAATACCTGTCAACCAGCTTGTCCAGCTGCTGTAGGCTAGGTCTGCCAGCTGAGATCCATGGTGTGGACTTGATAGTGTAATCAAGTTGGATACGTAAGGATATGCGCCTTGGTGTACGAGGGCATTTTGCGTATCAATGCCGCCTTTACTATGCGCAACCACAACGAGCTTTTTGTTCCCAAAGTGACGATAGATTTCTTCAAACTTTTGTTTCAAAACCGGACCGTTTGTCCACATGTTTTTATCCGGATGCACATCAATAAAAGCAGTTTGATAGCCATTTTGATAAGCGGTATTGTACATACCATTGCCTTCCCACCATGTGTTTGAAGAGCTGTTAAAACCATGAACAAATACAACGACAGGTTTAGCTGGATCCACAGAAGCAGGTGTATTTCCTACGTACCATTGGCCAGGTACGCCAGACGGATCATCTTTCCCTCCGAATCCTCCTGCCTGCGCACCCAGCGGAACAACAAGCCAGAAAACCATCATCAACATGAACAAACGCCTCATACCGTTCTCCCCTATCTTCAATTGTCTAGGAGGAAGCACACCTCCCAATTTTAAAATAGCAGGATTATTATAGAAAAAAGAATAGTATTTTCCATAAACACATCTGAAGCCCTAGCAAAATGAATCAATGGTCCAGCGTTGTCTACTTATCTCTTATTCGATAACCTTCTAGAATTCTTAATTGTTTAAAGACTATATCTATTTAATTACAAAAACAAATACCGAGCTGCAGAATTCTATCCGTTTGAAGAAAGCGTAAAAAAGCCGCTGAATCTGCCCCTCAGCACGAAAGGCCAAAAGAAGTGAATAGCTTATTTTTAACAAAAACAAGCTAAAAAAAGCTAGCCTGCTTCCAGAAGCAGGCTAGCCGTTATTAGAATATGAAGTGTGCGATCAGCACGATAAGCGGAAGAGCAATTGCTGTGCGAAGGATAAAAACGAGCACAAGATCTTTAAAACGAATCGGAAGCTTAGATCCCAGAATTAATCCTCCAACCTCAGACATGTACACAAGCTGCGTTACCGATAAACATGCGATGATAAAGCGTGTCATTTCACTTTCAATTCCACTGCTTAGAATCGCTGGTAAAAACATATCTGCAAAGCCAACTAAAATGGACACGGATGCATCAGCTGCTTCCGGTACCCCCATCAGCCCTAACAGCGGCACGAACGGCTTTCCTATCCATTCAAAAAACGGGGTGTATTCTGCTACGATAACCGAAATGGTCCCGATTGTCATGACAACTGGAATAACCGCTAGCCACATATCCAATACGTTTTTTGTACCGTTTCTAAAAAACGTAGACACGCTTCCGTTTTTACGCGCTTGCTCAATCGCTTTTTCAGTTCCCCACTGAAACGGCGTTTGACCTTTTGGAATAAACGATTCGTCTTCACGCTCAATTTCTTTAAAATACGTATTTTTCTTGAGAGATAATGGTGGAATGCGCGGCATGATAAACGCTAGCACCAACCCTACAGCAACAATCGTTAAATAATACGGAACGAACATGTGGGCAAGGCCAATCTCGGTGATTACGACGATTGAAAACGTAATAGATACAACCGAGAACGTTGTGCTAATAATCGCTGCTTCTCGCTCTGTATAATGCCCGTCTTCATACTGCTTGCTCGTTAGGAACACACCAATTGTCCCGTCACCAATCCAAGATGCTAAACAGTCCATGGAAGAACGTCCTGGAAGTTTAAAAAGTGGACGCATCAGCTTAGCAAACAAGACGCCACATAAATCAAGTAAACCAAAATCCAAAAGAAGCGGTAAGAAAAAGCCAGCAAGTAAGAATGTTGTCAGCAGCACTGGCACAAGACCCGTTAATAAAAAGCCTCCCGTGTCGTCAGACGTAATAAAAGCGGGGCCTATGCCTAACACAACCATTGCTGCAAGTAAGAAGCCCAGCGTACGTGCTAAAAAAAACGGGATGCTGACATCAAACAAATTCTTTAAAAACGGTGAGTTCATGATAAAGTCAGGTTTTCCCCACTTGGCAACGCATGTTCCAATAAACGTAATTCCCATTAAAACAGCAGCAATCATTGGAATTGTTGATGCAAATACATCACCAAGCCAGTTTGCAACAAACGCGACGAAAACGGTCGTTCCATCTTCCATCGGAATGGGAATCATAAACAATAAAATTCCTAATACGGATGGAACAATAAATCGAACATAATCTCCTCTACTATACCCCTTATCCTGTACCTTCTTTGCTGGAACGCTACTCACTGGCGCTCCCTCCCCCCTTAAAGTCTATATCCCTCAAAGTTTATAAAGCTTGCTGTAGTGCGTACGCTCTTCAATTCGCTTGCGGTTTGGTTCAAAGCCAACCCCCGGTGTGGTTGGTACGGTAATCACTCCATTTTCAACTGTAATCGCAGGGTCTGTGATATCGCTTGAAAAATAGCGAGAAGAGGCTGACGTGTCCCCAGGAAGCGTAAAGTTATCGAGCGTCGTAATGGCAACGTTATGAGCACGCCCTACACCAGCTTCCAGCATCCCTCCACACCAGACAGGTATGCCGTGCTCTTTACAAAGATCATGAATCTGCTTCGATTCATAGAGTCCACCAACGCGGCCAATTTTAATATTAATAATTTTACAGCTTCCTAACTCAATCGCATGCCTTGCATCATCAAGCGTATAAATGCTTTCATCTAAGCAAAGCGGCGTTTGAAGCTCGCGCTGCAGCTTCGCATGGTCAATGATATCGTCATAAGCGAGCGGCTGCTCAATCATCATGAGGTTAAATTCATCAAACGCTTTTAAGTGATCAATGTCACCTAGCGTATACGCTGAGTTCGCATCTGCCATCAAAGAAATATCCGGGAAGCGCGTGCGAACTGCTTTTAAAATATCGAGATCCCAGCCTGGCTTTACCTTTAGCTTAATTCGCTTATATCCTTCTTCACAGTTTTTTTCCACCGCTTTTAATAGCTCATACTCTGAATCTTTAATCCCTAAACTAACCCCAACATCAATGGTTTTTTTCGTCCCGCCAAGTGCTTTCCAAAGCGGCTCGTTGTTGCTTCTTGCGTATAAGTCCCACATTGCCCCTTCAAGCGCTGCTTTCGCCATGGAGTTGCCCCGAATCGGTTCAAACAACTTCTGAAGTTCGCTCGGGTGGGACACAGGATGTTGAAGTAAAAGCGGAATTAAATAATCCTCCATGATGTGCCAATTTGTTTTGAGCGTTTCTTCTTTATAGTAAGGCTCTGGTGAAGCAACAGACTCTGCCCACCCCGATAAGCCGTTTTTTCCTAGGATTTCTACTAGGATAAATTCTTTATGCGTTTCGGTGAAGATGCTCGTTGTGAATGGTTCTAAAAGCTCCATTTTCACGTGGCGCAAAATAATGTGCTGAATCTCCATCTCGTTTCCCCCTACCTTATTTTTTTGTCACTACGTAGTAATGAATATCTCCGTTTGTTTTCACAAAGTCCGTGACTTCATAGCCACAGTCTAGAGCTTTGCTCAATGCTTCCCTTGTTTTTAAGCGCCACTGTAGCGCCAGGTCTTGATTTTTTGCCTTTACCTCTTGATAGCGAGCGGGCACCGCTACGAATAACACGTCATGCATTAATGTAGAGTTCATAGGTGCAGGAGTTGGTAACTCTTGATTATTTAGCACATAGTTTAATAGAATATTGTCTTCCTTAACGCTCCATTCCGCGTATTCCTTTTCTTCTCGTTTCTGCACGCGGTCGCTTTGAATCCACCAATGCACCACAAAGCGGTCCGACGGTATTCCTGCATTTAGAATGTCGTTTAGTTCACCGTAGTAATTTTCTTTATAGGCTGCTCCAATTCCGCCGAGCTTTCGCAAATTCAAGTTAGCATTTGCTGTTTCAAGCGGATCATATGTCCATGCAAGCAGCTCATAACCTAGCTTCTTTGCTTCTTGTCGCTGCACCCACTTCAGCTTTTGCCCAATACCATAGCTACGATATTCTTTTAAAATGCCCAAGCTGTGAGAGCATAGATAGGATTGCTTGCCGTCAAAGCCTGGAAATGAATACTGAAACCCAATGAGCTTGTCTTCAAGAAAAGCTCCTAACACCAGCCCTCCGTTTCGAATCGTTGCGACCATCATTTCAACTGGAACCGGATCTTCTCCCTTCCAGATTGTTCGCTCTAAATTCCCTACTTTTCGCAGTTCGTCTGGATGCTCCACCCGCCGAATGACGAGCTCGTCCATATGTAAATTCGTCATATTATCTCCTCGCTTATTCCATGTATGTATCTTGATGTGTATATAAGCTCTCAAGCTTTTGCTGACGCTGTTGAACGCCAGCGGGATTTTTTTCTTGATATGCGGTGAGCACTAAGTCCAAAAGCGTAATGACCGGGGCGATTGAGTTGCAACCTGACTGGACGTTTGTCTCTGTTAAAAGCGTAATGTCAGCTAGCTCACCAACCGGCGATAAAATACGATCGGTAACGGCAATTACCGTTACCCCAACTTTCTTAGCGTAAGCCGCAAGCTTTGTCGCTTCCTTTGCATAGCGGGGAAACGACAGGACAACAATGACTGACTCGGGTGTTAAATCGCAAAGACTTTCTTGAATATCTCCCGGCTGATTGACTAACCGCACGCGTTCCCGAAGCGTCGAAAGCATCATTGAAAACCAGTGTGCTGCTCCGTATGAAGTTCGGTATCCGGCAACCAGTACTTGATCTGCGTGAATCAGTCTGTCTACCACTTCCCAAATTCTCTGAGTGTTCTCCTCATTTTCCAAGCGGCAGATGATGTTCAGTTCGCTTTCTAACACGCGCTTAAGAACGTTTTGATTCTCTTCTTTTTTAACTGTTTTTTCGTGTCCCATTACGCGCTGCTGAATCGCATCGTGCATTTGTGAAAAGCTTTGAAAGCCAAGAGAGTATGAAAGGCGAATAACTGTCGTTTCGCTGACTCCCGAGGCGCGACCAATTTCTGCTGCCGTTTGAAACGACGCTTCTTGAAGGGAATCCAGTAAATACTGAGCAACCTTCTTTTGCCCTGATGATAAATGAGGAAACGCTTCTTTTACTACCTGTTCAAATCGCTGCGCACTCATTCTCCCTGCACCTCTGCTTTTGAGGCCAAAAGAGCAAGAGTTAGATAAATGTTTGTTCCGGTTAGCAGCGCTTCTTTATTAAACATCATGTCAGGATGATGAAGGCCATGCTTTAATCCACACCCAAGACCGATCATCGTCGAAGCAACGCCCGTTTCTTTCGTGTACACGTGAAAGTCTTCAGCACCTTTCGTTTCGCAGACAGATACTAATCCATCGTCACCTAGTACAGACTGAATGGCCTGTGTCGCAATTTGAATGGTATGAACGTTTGGAACCGCAGCGTATGTACGTCCTTCAAAATGATAATCGATTGCTACTTCATGTATTGAAGTCAGGTGAGAGAGGATGTGCTCCACTCGCGATTTCAATTCATCCATCGCTTCATTTGTATTGGCTCGCAAATCCAAAGCAAACACAGCTTCATCAGGAATTACATTTGTGCTATCTCCTCCAGCTTGCAGCTTCGTCATTTTGACTGAATAATCATTCGTTTTTGTTAAGCGTAAACCTCTTAGCATCTGTACAAGGTCCGCTGCGATTTCAATCGCATTTTTACCAAATTCGGGTCGTGACGCATGAGCTTGTACACCGTGAACGATGCCATGAACTGCACAGGCTGAGCCGTGTAAAATAACGGGAGATGCTTTCTTATCCTCTACTTCCCACTCAGGTCTTACGTGCATGCCATACAGCTCCGTCACGTTTTGCAAGCACCCTGATTCAATCATTTGCTTCGCTCCCGCCCCGGTTTCTTCTGATGGTTGAAACAAAAAGCGAATCGTTTTTTGAGGCTTGATATTCATTTTCTTAAGCGCAAGAGCCGTGTACAAAAGCATGGTGCTATGAGCATCGTGCCCGCACGAGTGATTGGCTTTTAGCTCTCCGTCCATCCACTGCACGACCGCATCTAAATCAGCTCGGAACGCTACCACTTCGGAAGAAGCACCTTGAAGCTCAGCAGTTAATCCGTAATGTTCTGAGAATGTGCGAACGCTGTATCCAGCATCCTCTAGCTTCTTTTGAATATAAGCTGACGTTTCTTTTTCCTCACTGCTTGATTCTGGATATGTATGCAGATGTTCATAAGTTTTATAAATGTCATTTTTCATCTTTTTTACGTATGACTGGTTCATTCCATCCTCCTTCGCACTCAAAACTTCATATTTATTCATCAATGAAGTTTTTCCTTCACTTGATTCTTATAATATCATAACTTTCTGACAATAAACAATAGCTTTAGAGCACTATGAAATATTGGAATATGAACTAAAATACTATGCAAATATATAACCTCTTCAAAAATAATGAAATAAATGTTAAAATAGTAAAAATTAACTAAGGAGAGTAATCGATGAAACAAACACTTCCCTATCACTCTGTTCCTTATACCCACATTCACCGTGGTTCAAAAAAAGTATGTATTATGCTTTCAGGTCTTGGCTATCACTATGAGAAACCTCTATTCTACTATTCTACGATGCTCATGCTTGAAGAAGGGATTGATGTTGTACACGTTCACTACAGCTACAACCGCGACTTTTTAAAGCAGTCGCTTCAAATCGTTGCTGATACGATGATGAAAGATATCGAACCTATCTTGATGCATATTTTAGAGACATATTCATATGAAGAAATCATTTTTATAGGAAAGTCGCTGGGGACCGTTCCAATCCTTCACAACTTCATGAAGCAAGACCGCTTTGCAGGTGCGACAATGCTCCTCTTGACTCCTCTGCTAAACTTTCCTGAGCTGTTTACAAGCCTTCAAAAAAGCAGGCACCAGGGGCTACTTGTGATCGGAGACCAAGATGTTCACTACGACAAGCAAAAGCTTCAACAGCTTCACATGACAAATTTTCAAATTGACGTCATAAAAGATGGAGATCACTCATTAGACGTTCATCTGATAAATGCGCACGCATCTCTCACAGCTCTCATGAACGTCATGAATAATATGAAGAAGTCTCTACATATAGTGAAACAGCATTGATTAAAAAGGAGGGTACAAACCATGTCAAAAGGAAAAATCGCTTTTTTATTAGTTCTTTTCCTATTAGCGGTTGGAGGCTTCATGACAATGTTTTTTTCAAACAGCTCTGACCAAGTTACTAGTAGCAAAGGACCAACCTTAAAAAACGAAACAATTAAAAACGTCACGCATTCTCTAACGGCAAGAGAGGATATGCTGATTAATACTAATCAAGCGTTTGTCTTTGAATATGACTCTGGTAGCAAGAAGAAAGAAGTCGACGTTTGGGTTGAAAAGTATGAAAAGGGGCTATTTGTAGAAAAGCTAAATGAGTTATCTACAGAAGTGGACAAAGAAGGACTGATTATTTTCACTTCTAGCGATATTTATCCGGAAGATGAAGACGGAGAAGAAGTCATTACTATGTTTAACTTAAAGGTTGGAAATCAAACGGGCAGCGCTGGGTTAAGCTTCACAGAAAAAAGGAACATTGAAGAAAAAGAGAACTTAGCTGGCACGTGGGAAGGCTTTTATCAAGACGTACAAAAAATTGATGGAGACATGCCACTAGGCTACATGGCTTATTCTTCTGAAGATTCCATATCAAGCATTCAGCTAAACTATTTAAAAAATCCAAAAGCTCACGAAAAAGAGCTAAAAGAATACGACAGCATCTACGTGTTAAAATGCCGTTTTCACTAAAAACAAAAGCAGGTGGTAGACATGTTGAAGTTCATTGACGACATTGCTGGTTCTCTGTATGACATCATGAAGTTTCTCGTACGAAGCTTATGCTATTTCTTGACTGGAGTACTCATTGTTGCTATTCCCCTTTATGCGATTGTTTTTGTGTTTCAAGCATTTGGTAAGTAAAAATATCCATAAGGAAAAATTAGAATAAGAAAGAGGTTCAATAATCATTGAAAAAACCGACACCAACTAACCACAACAAGAAAAAAGACTTCATAGATACAGACTTATTTTTATTTATCATCATTTTCATTGCGGGTCTTATCTCTATTTTCATTTTACATTAACCGTATACTTCTTTCCTACAAACGCTCAAAGCATTTTGAGCGTTTGTTTATTATAGTCAAATATCAGATTTATCGTACTAGAATAATAGATTCTTAACAAACCATCACAAGACTTTTTCATTGAACACTTCACCTACATACATCCCGCTCGCCGCTGCTTGAGAGAGCGAATGCGTAACGCCAGAGCTATCTCCAATAACGTACAGCTCTTTCACATTAGTTTCGAAGTATTCATTGGTTTCCACAACCGGCGAATAAAACTTCCCGTCCATTCCATAAAGAAGCGTATCTTCGTGAATGCTTTCTCCAAGCAATCCTTCGAGCTTTTCCAAAAAGGCTTCTAATGCAGAAATATAATCAGTTGGAACATAGTTCAATAAATTCCCCTCGGTAGCGCTAAGCGTTGGCTGAATCCGATTACCGCTCATGTCTTCCTTGGAGGTTGCTTTTTGACGTCGCAAGTCGGACAAGCGCTGCACGACAATCTGATCTCCACCGGCGTTTAGTTCACCAATCACATTTTGCGCATAGGTGTTCGCTTCTTGCAGCGTATTAAAATACGCCGGTGTAAAAAGCGTAAAGTTTAGGTTTGCCGTACCGCTTCCTTCTTCTCTATAGTTCTGACCATCTGGCATGACCAATCCTTCCTGGTACTTTCTAATAATGCGGCCCTTTGGATTCATACAGTATGTATACGAAATGACGCCTTCATGTTCGGAAGAAAGCTTTGTTTCAAACGTATGCTCTAACAAACGATTGAGCTGGCGACCGTGCATTTCAATACGTATTCCTAAATCTAAGCGAGTTGATCCTTTCTTCACACCGAGAGCTGAGAATTGTTCTTCAACCCAGTCGTTCCCTGACCTACCTGTTGCGACCACGACGCGACGTGCTTGTACATCCCCTTTATTTGAAACAATTTTAAACTCATTTTCTTGTTTCTCAATGCGCTTGACGTCTACTTCAAACCATATGTCAATTCGTGACTTCAATACGTCGTATATGCGCTGGAAAATAGCAGTCGAACGAGCTGTTCCTAAGTGTCGGACTTCCGTTGAAAGAAGCTGGAGACCATGTACTTCTGCATTCTTTACAAGGTCTGGATTGACTGTGGAATACAGCTTGACTTCATCCCCTCCGAACGAATAAAGCACATCGTCCACTTCTTTCATGAGACGAAGCGCTTCTTCTGGACCTACTTTTTGCTCTAAATCTCCGCCAAAATCATTGGTGTAATTAAACTTTCCTTCTGACTTTCCGAGTCCTGCAAAACCGTAATATTTTCCGCACACGTCACAACTGCAAAGCTTCCCTTCATCAAGAGGACATGACCTTTTATGGAGCTGTTTTCCCTTATCAATAAGCAGTACGTTTTGGCTTTGTCTTGCCAGCGTGTACGCTAAAAACACCCCGCTTACGCCTACTCCAATAATGACAACATCATACACATCGCTTCACCTCATACTCTTTTATATACGTAGAAGCTACGCTGGTTAAATACCGAACAGCGCAGCTTCTCGCTCTAGCAATCTATTTGCTGTTTTTACGACGATCGCGGTTTTCACCAACCGCAGCCATCCCTGCAATTAAAAATGGCAAGCTAATCACAAAGGATTGCAGCCACGTAGAACCTAATACTTTGAACAATAAAAACACAAGCACTGTCGCAGTAAAATAGATGGGGATAAACTGCTTTGAAAGCCATCGTTCACTCATGTTCATCACTCCTATAGTACAACTTTACAAAGAATCGCAGCACTTCGCAATATGAAAGAGTTTATGACCATTATTTTCTACTTTCTGCTTTCTCCTTTCTCCTACGTCTTCACATATGATGCTTCTTTCCTGATCCATGTACTACATTCTATCAAAGATACAGATACTAAAAAAAGAGAGCGAATACCACTCGCTCCCTTTTGCGTATTATGCTGATTGTTTAACTCTATCGTTTTTCTCTTTAATTCTTTTGTTCTTGCTGTAGCCAGCAAACAAAATGAGAACAACTACGACTGCTTGAATCAGATAGGTCGCAATCCCGTGATGAATGTGAAGCAGCTCGCCAACGCTTTTGTCTTTTAAAATCATTTCAGCTGCCGTCCAAGCTAAAATTCCAGCTCCAACGTAGGCAATCCACGGATACTTGTCCATTGCTTTCACGATAGCTTTTGAACCAAAAATCATAATTGGAATACTAATCAATACTCCAAGGGCAACCATTCCAATATGACCATTTGCAGCCCCAGCAACCGCTACTACGTTATCAAGACTCATCACTGCGTCTGCGATAATAATTGTTTGAATCGCTTTTCCTAAGCCGTTATAAGACTTAATATTTGAACTATCTTCTTCTTCCACCAGTACTTTGTACGCAATCCACAGAAGCAACACGCCGCCGATGATTGTCACAAATGGAATTTTCAGTAGGTATACGATAACTGCCGCAAACCCGATGCGTAGAACGACCGCTCCAAACGTTCCCCAAAAAATCGCTTTATTTTGCAGCTCTTTTGGTAAATTCCGTGTAGCCATCGCAATTACGACTGCATTATCTCCAGATAAGATAATGTCAATAAGAATGATTTTTAATAACGCAATAATAGCTGTTGATGAAATCGCGACGCCTAAAGTGAAAAGCTCATTTTCCATGCTTATCGTCTTCTCCTTTTTACTTACAGGAACACTGCCTGTAAGATATACTGTTTAGAACCAAGAAGCTATTCTTAAACGAAGCAAGCGCTGCAATCGTTCGTTCAAACAACAAAAAGGCTCCGAGCCTAAGCGTTCGAAACCTCAAAAACCAAACGTCGATCACTCAATGTGCTTTGAAGCACGCTTGACTTTGTTAATAGAATTATTCTACTACATTCCAAATAGTATATCAAAGTAAAAGTTTATACAACAAAACTTTTTCCCTACTTAACAATCATCTTCTGCCAAAGAGTATAGTCAATAACTTCCCTAAGCTGAAAAATGTATAAAAAACTCCATTCAGTAGTGAGATATTACTGCATAAGGCCTTTTACGTGAAATGATTTATGTTACATATTCATGTTATCTTCTCGCTTATATTTGATAAGTTCATGTAGTTTCTCGAAATTCACTTGCTCATTCCATACCTTTCGAGCATCAGGCGTCATATATGGATAAACATACTTGTCAATCATTAAATCAATTCCAGTTTCATCTACTAAATTATAGGTAGGAATTCGATATTGTTTTTTATCATGCGTGATAATTACCAAAACATTGATCAGGGTGAAACCATTGCGACGCACTTCTGCTTTTTGTATGTTCTTGAATGACACATTGCCTTTTTTGGTCTTAAAATAACCGTTTGGTCCTGGAACAAATGAAATAATAGTTTTCCCAGGAATTATACCAGGAATATACCATATGAATAGATAAGCCATAACTGGAAACAGTACAATCCCTCCAATTAACCATTGAAGTGAAAAAGTTGAATTAAAGCCTAAACCATCAATGATTAAAAGTGCTGTTCCAAATAAACCACCTATATAAAATATAAACTGGATTACATAATATAACATGCTTCCTTTAATATGAACTTCATCACCAGAATGCTTCATATTTAATAACATTATTCGTTCTCCTTATCCAATAGTTTCATTTATTTTAAATATAGAGGAAGGAATAAACGTTTTCAAGAAAGCTTTGCTTGTAAGCTCTAAATTAAATCGATTGTCCTCATTTCTAGCGAGAACCCAGTCATTCTGCTTACCTGGAATGAAAAAGCAAATATCCTCAGGCTCCGGGTTGTTATGTTGGTTGTAAGCAAGTACCATCATTGTATTTATTCTCGATTTCCTAGTATTTAAATCCATTAAAAAACTACTAGTTGCTTGAATATCTGCTACTGTTAATTGAGATGTCCAACGACTGATTGCTGCACAGAGGTGCTCTACATCACTAAACTCTTCAAGCAAGCCCTCGAGCTGCTTTGCTAAATTTCGAATTATCAGCATCAGACATTTTATTTCCTGTAGAACGCACGTATTACTTATGTTAAACGCAAGTAACTATGCTTAAATAAAGTGTAAGTGTCTTACAAAGTAACAGCTTAAGAGAATGGGGCTTTGTATCAAATGCTCCCATCTAATAAGTACTAATTATTAAAGTACACCCACACTATTATTCTTTTTAAATTAATTCTTAACACCAATAAAGTAAAATTTAACTCGTAGTCCAATTCTTTATACGGGAATTGGGTAGAGACTCTCAGACCATATTTCTGAGGATATACGATTTTTAAATTTAACATTACAGATAGTAATCTAAGGTTATATCCATAAATCGGAAATGATAACCTGTATGAAACCACTCTATCATATTGCATCTTTAAACATTTTTTACAATAATTTAAATAAATATCATATATGTTCTTTAAATCCATTTATAGTTAAATATTACTTTTTTTTATTATCCATATAAAAAAGCACTTACTGCCTTCTCAGACTTCAAGTGCTTATTCTTCTTTATATAAACGCTAAAATCTCTTTACCAAACCGAACGATAAAACGCACACCATATAAAATCAACACACCCCCAGCAACCACCGAGATATTTTTCAAAAATTTATCTGTCAAAAGATTTCGACCGAAGTGTACCGTGAAAGCCACGTTCAGATTCCAAAGGATAATTCCCCCTAGAATAAATAAACTGTAGAGAAAAGAAAGAGAATGAGACATCGTCTGCGTCATTTCCTGTAAGGTAGAGCCATAAACCCCAAACCAAAATACAATATTTAAAGGATTTAATAACGCAATTAAAAAACCAACGAAAAATGTTTTATACCACGGAGCCAAAGTGGTTGTCATATCTTCCTGCTTGAACGAATGCTGTTTCGATAGGTTGCTTATTCCGAGTTTAATGAGAAAAAAACCGCCTAACAAATATGTAAACACAACCACAAAGTGATGTTGAAATAAATGTTCAGCTCCTAAATAAATGACGACTAGAAACAGGAAATCTCCCGTAACTCCTCCCAGACCGATAAGCCAAGAAGGCCAAAAACCACCTGCAATTCCTCGCTTGATCATCTCAACTTTAATCGGCCCTAATGGTGCTGCAAGACTGATTCCCAATACCACTAGATGAATAATTAGAATAGTCACGTTATCCCTCCAACTCCATAGCTTGTCTTTCTATAAGATATGACCATACCTTTTGAGATAGTCTACTTAGCTGCGAATTGCTGCATAACGGCTCGGTAAAAGATTGAACTATTATGACTAAATACTTATCTAGCACATTTAAATGCAATAATAGGTTTACATACCAATAATTAGGTGACTTAACTTATAAGAATGACATTACTTTATTAGGAGGAGAGTTGAAAATGAACAATAATACGAAAACAGTTGAAAACAAGGTAGAGAATAAGCTAAACGAAATGAGCCAAGAAAAGAAAGACAGCATTCTTGCTAGCTTTACCAAATTCCAAACGTACTTAGGAGATAAAGTTTCAAAAGGTGAGAAACTAAGGTTAAGTGATAATCAGCTGACTTTAGCTTTTATTGATTAAATATAAACATTAAACAAGAATGAGTTTATATGAATATGAGAACGTGAAAAAGCACTTATCGTCTACAGGAGACAATTAAGTGCTTAATTTTTTCAATGTTTATTCATTAATTACCTTACTGCCTCTTCTTCTCTCCCCATATTTTTCGAAGGTCTGGTAAGTAAATAGCAAGTGGAGTGCCTTCATACGCAGAAACTTCTATTAATGAATTCCTCTCTTTTAACCATTTATATAAATCATCTTCCATAGTTGGAGACAACAAGATTTGTTGTACTATAAACGCAATATCATCATATTATTGGAAGTCTTATTCTTGATCTTCTAGACCATTATTTATTTCATAAACTGTATCTAATCTACCAATCATCTTTAGTCTGTTTTTGCATTCAATAATTAAGACATTTTTATAACTATATACTTTTAATGCTCGTGTTAAAGAGTCGCATCTCATAGTAACTCTACCTGTTTCTGATTTTGAAAACAGCTAGCACAATATGAGCTACATTTCGATTATACTGATTGGTTTCTGGCTGTTGGATACCTATACCTTTTATTATTAAAAGAGAACTATCATCCTACGTTCTCTATTTCTAAGCACATGTTTCCTTACTGTTCGAAACTTTAATATAGATTAATGTAAAAACCTTGAAAGGCATTGAATCAATAAAGTTTTTGAACCAGTACCTTTACTTTGTTTTTAATCCTTCTCGCATCTGTTCTACTAATGTATACAGCCACTGTAAAGGAGTTACTTCAATAGCTGGAAAATAAACTTCTGTATTACTTTGAATAAATTCTTCTTTCTCTTCTTTTGTTAAATGATTATTTAAGAATTCTTCACAATCATTTATTGTAGACACCAAACATTCTCTACTGACTTCATTTATAAATTCATCTAAGGCTTGCTCAGGAGAACTAATATCTTGATGAAATGTACCTCCTAAAAAATCTTCAAATTCATCTAAGTAATTATAGTTTTTATCCATAAACCTTTCCCTTCTTTCTATTTAACAGGATATCCTGTTAAAATAAAATTACCATCGTTACTCTTTTTTAGAATAATCTTTGCGTTTGTTACATTCTCCACTACTTCCGAATTTCTTGAAACACTCTTGCCAATTATTTCTCCGTTACCCTGGTATTTCAATTGTAATTTAGGTCTACTATTTGAGTCAGATAGCCACTTTTGAATTTTTTCGATATTCTTAGAGTTATTAAGAACTTTACTAGCAACTTTCTCAGCAGTAGCCCTATCTGTAAAAGAGGATGATAGGCAGGACAGCCGGTATTTCGAAGGAATGGTTCGAGCGCTTCTTGTGGGATACTTTCAACTAAATGGTGAATAGAGAGTGCACTATCATTATTTTGCAGTTTTATTTCAAGATCTAAAGGTAGAATTAATTGATTCATGTTATAATTTTTAAACATAAGGATCCTTCTTTCGATATGATTTGGTGTGGTAACTTAATTTTATCAGAAGTGGTCCTTATTTTATTGTAAAAATATAAAGCCAGTGCAATTTTACTCGTCGTAAAACTGCACCGGCTTTTTTAGTTTATTTAGGAGCGTTTTGTCCCAGCCTCTGGTAGGAATTTTTAATATTATTAGTCAGCTCATTTAAAATAATTTTTTTCTTTCCCTGAGGTAAATGGCAGCTTAAAATTAGCAAATCAACTAGGTCAGGTTGTTCCTCAGCAACTTCCTGCAAGTAATCCCTGCCAAACTCTTTCATTACAGGTAGCAAACTGCTCATTTTTAATGGAAATCCACATCAATTCTCTTTTTATTTGTTTGAGTTTGTTTAGGCATGATAACTTCTAGTACACCATTCTTATAAGAAGCCTTTATATCTTCCTCAGAAACAGGAGTTGGTAGTGTAACGGCTCTGTGAAAGCTACCTGTGTATCTTTCTCTCCTATGCATATTCTCTTCTTTAATCTCATTAGTTCTGTTAATTGAGCCACTAATTCTCAATACATTATTTTCAATATCAATGTTTACATCTTCTTTACTCTGTAAGCCTGGAATGTCACAAGTTGCTACTACCTCTTTATCTGTTTCATGAACATCCACTCTTATATTCCCCAATTGATTCATTTCATTGTCTAAATGAAAAGGGAAATCATTGAATAATCTGTCAAAATCTCTCCTAATGTTAGTTAATTGTCTAAATGGATCATAAGGTATTAATGCCATTTGTATCATCTCCTTAGTTATTTTTAACAAATATATTTTTTACATTTACTATGTAATTATTCATTTACTATGAAATTATTCATTTAAGGGATAAGCTGCGTCAGTTTTAGAAAAGCATCCTATTACAGAAAAAGGAGAGCCTAATTAGCTCTCCTCAGTTTCATTAGTTTTAACCTCATATCCAAAAAGCTGTGACCTTTCATCAGGTATCCATTTTCCATCTCTAATCCTGCTCAAGCCCTGATACAAAGAGCCTCCTATAATATTCTCTAACCATTTGGAGCATTCAGTCATAGTATCAAAATCATGTAAGTATACTCCATTTTTATACAGTGAATATTTTTTATGTTGCATACTAACACCTCCTTTGATTGATACATGTATTGTACCAGGAGGTGCTGCGTGTTTAAAAGGTGTTTTGATTCCTGTCTCAAAAACAGGGGTCAGTCCCAAGCCAATCAAGGTTAAATCAATTTTACTTAAATCCTACTCTTACTTCACCATCATGAAATATTTCAATAACATATCCTGTAGATAGCGAAAATATCCATGTATCAAAACTTACAGCAGTAACATCATCTATATCTTTAAGTACTTTATCTAAAGTAGTTTGAATAATAGGTAAAGTTCCTTCGTCCCAAATTACATAAACAACATTACTGTATTCATTCGCGTTTTGGTCTAAAAAGGAGATTATCTCATCAACTGTATTCACTTCAGCATTATTAGACACTTTCTCCCATTCAATACGCCCCCACTTAAACGGAAATGAACTTTCAAAATTACTTAATATTTGCTCTCTATTATTATCAGAAAAGACATGTACATCCTCACCTAGTGCTTCAATACACTCATCAAATAAACTCATCTAAAGTCCCCTTATCTATTCAAATGTTTTAATAAAGATTTAAAGGTGCTTTCGTTACCCTCAAACGGTACAGCTATTTTTCGGGCATTAGCCCCTTTACCATTACGAAAATCCTCAATATTTATATGCGGCACCTTATTTGGGTCATAATCTAATCTCCATCTTACTTTTCCGTCAGCAGACTGCCTACCAACAACTTGACCATATCCAGCACTTGACTTAAGAGTACCTGTATATGGCTGTGAGTTTGGTCCTAAATCTCCAACTAGGTCTAGTACCTTATTTCTAGCTTGTTCATATGTTTTGACCTTATCTAATACTTGTTCCCCTTTTCCTATACCCTTACCACTCTCATCCCTAACCTTCGTCCCAACCCCATTACCACCATCCACACGCTCAATAAACTGATACCCGCCATGCCCCTTCACAGATCCAACACCTGGATACGCTAAACGATTATCCAGCTTATTTAGACCCAAGTTCTGCAGAGCTGACTGCGTACGCACGTTAATGGCTGCGGCACCTTCATTCAGTTTCTTCGTGGCGGCACCGCTGAGTTGTTCAAACTTCGTCATTTTTGCGAGCTTGTCCGCTCCCTTTGTGCCGACTATGCTCATGGCAACGTTAGCGGTTAGGTAGGAAAAGTAGTGGCCTCTGCTTTTTGCATCGCCGTTTATGACCTGTTCATTCCAGGAGTCTTTTATCTCATTACCGATGGTTTTAGCTACGCCTTTTGGATCATCCCAAACAG
>NZ_BCVD01000077.1 GCF_001591565.1 Priestia flexa NBRC 15715
ATTTCAATATATTTCTCCTTCTAGTTCGTTGCTAAGTAATAAGGTTCAAAGTAGAATAAACAGTGGGAGGGAGAAACAATGGAGGTAGGTTTATTTCAACAGCAGTCTTTAAAGCTTTCCATGTCGAAAGAGTTATCGCAGGCAATTTCTCTTTTACAATATTCATCGTTGGATATTGCATCATTTATACAAGAGCAAGCGATGCAAAATCCGCTTATCGATTTTGGTGATGCCCCGTTAGTTACAAGTAGGCCTTCAGTTTATAAGCAGAACGCTAATGATGATAAAGACTTACTAAACTCAATTGCTTCTAAGCAAGAAACATTGACAGAGCACTTGCTAGGTCAAATTGTGTTTTTGGAATTAACCACTAAGGAACACGACATCATTTGCTATATGATTGAGAACTTGGATGAGCATGGATATCTGAAGGAGGACTTAATGCTTGTAGCACAAGCATGCAGTTGTAATTTAGAAGAAGTGGAAATGGTGTTAAATTCTCTTCAACAGTTAGATCCTATAGGGGTAGGGGCAAGAAATCTTCAGGAATGTTTACTGATCCAGCTAGAGCAAAGCGGGCAGCTTTCTGATGAGTTAGAAATAATTTTGACAGAATATTTTCAAGAGTTTGCGTATAAAAAGTGGAGTAAAATTTCAAAAGAGTGCAGTATATCACTGGAGCAAGTTCAAAAATACCATGATCAAATTAAGCGTTTGAACCCTCGGCCAGGATTACTATATGCCACTCAAGCAGAGCGCTTTATTATTCCGGACTATATTATAAAGAAAGAGGGCTATGAGCTAGTAGCTTACGCCAATGAAGAGTTAGATTTTCGGTTATCAGTTAACGATGCATATAGACAAAGCTTAATGCTCCAAGATAACCACGCGGTTAAGCCGTATTTGCAGGAAAAGTACCGAGAGTTTCAATGGATTTTAAAAGGGCTCCAGACTCGAAAGCAGACGCTAAACGCAATTGTTCATGGACTACTAGAAAAACAGCAAAGATTCTTTCAACATGGGCCATCTTTTTTACAGCCGTTAACGATGAAAGAACTAGCAGACTATATTAACGTCCACGAGTCAACAGTGAGCCGAGCGACAACTCATAAGTATATTCAAACACCTTTTGGAACATTTTCTATGAAGTCGTTTTTTACAGCAAGTTTAAAGCTGGGTACCACTGAAGAAACGTCCGTTATGACGGTAAAAGAGCTTATTAAACAGTTAGTGGAAAAAGAAGATAAAAAGAAGCCGCTATCTGATCAGCAGCTCACCAACCAGTTATTAACAGAGCATGATGTGAAAATATCAAGAAGAACGGTAGCTAAATACCGGGAACAGCTAAACATTGCTTCATCTAACCAAAGAAAAGTTTACGTATAACTCTATTAAAAAGAAGGTGATGTCGATGCAGGTTGTTTTGTATACAAGAAAAACATGCCCTTTATGTGAAGAGGTTAAAGATATGTTAACTGCCTTACAGCATGACCTTAACTTTAGTGTGATTGAAAAGGATATTTACTCAGATGAACGTTTATTAGAACAATTTCATCTTATGATTCCGGTTATAGAAATCGATGGTGAGGTTGTTATGTATGGGAAAATTCAAAGAGAAAATATAAGAAAGCGTTTACTTTATAAAAACGCCATCAGATGAGTTGAATAAAGGATTCACTCCTGTTAGAATGAAACATGTAACAGGGTGAATTTTTTTTGCGTGGGTGGGACAAAATATGTCTATATGGGACTTATGTTGTCCAACGAGCTTGCACCTTAAGGAGATTTAAACATGCGTTCATTAATAGAAGTACAACGAAAATTATTGCCTGAACTTCTATCTGTTATGCAAAAGCGATATCAAATCTTGCAGTACATACGCTTAATGCAACCGATCGGTAGACGCAACTTAGCTGTTAGCTTAGGGTTAACAGAGCGTGTGTTACGCAGTGAGGTTACATTTCTGAAAGAGCAAGATTTAATTGATGTGCAGACAACTGGAATGACACTTACGACAGAAGGTGAGCTACTGCTACACGATTTAGAAGTCGTAATGAAAGAAGTTTCCGGACTTCGATTATTGGAAACAACATTAAAAGAAGCCTTTTCTTTAGCAGAAGTCGTTGTTGTTTCTGGAGATAGCGATTCTTCACTTTTTGTTAAAAACGAAATGGGTAGAGCTGCTGTGTCGTGCATCAAAGAGCGCCTTGTTGATTCCAAAAAGATTGTTGCTGTTACAGGTGGTACAACGCTTGCCGCTGTTGCCAATATGATGACACCCGAAATTAAGCACCCTGATGTTCTATTTGTGCCAGCTCGTGGTGGACTTGGTGAAAATGTTCAAAACCAAGCGAACACTATTTGCGCAAAAATGGCTGAAAAATCGATGGGTCAGTATCGTCTTCTTCATGTCCCAGACCAGCTAAGTGACGAAGCCTATAAGTCAATTGTAGGGGAACCTTCCATTCGGGAGATGATTCAATTAATTAAGTCAGCAAGTATGGTTGTTCATGGAATAGGAGACGCTATGACAATGGCGGAGCGTCGAAGGACATCTTCTGAAGACTTAGAAAAAGTCAAAAAAGGACATGCTGTTGGTGAAGCTTTTGGATATTACTTCAATCAAAAGGGAGAAGTTGTTCATAAAGTGAAAACAGTTGGCATACAACTCGATGATTTAAAGAACAATAAATGTGTCATCGCGGTAGCAGGTGGTTCTTCGAAGGCAAAGGCAATTCGAGCATTTATGCAACAAGCACATCATTCGATTCTGATTACAGATGAAGGTGCTGCAAAAGAGTTAGTAAGGGATTTTAATTAATCCCTGATTATAAAAAATACTTTTTACATTCAAGGAGGAAATACCCATGGTAGTAAAAATTGGTATTAACGGATTTGGTCGTATCGGCCGTAACGTATTCCGCGCAGCTTTAAAAAACGATAACGTTGAGGTAGTAGCAATTAACGACTTAACTGACGCTAACATGCTTGCTCATCTTTTAAAATATGATTCTGTACACGGTAAATTAGATGCAGAAGTAGTAGTAGATGGCAACAACTTAGTAGTAAACGGTAAAACAATCGAAATCTCTGCTGAGCGTGACCCAGCTCAATTATCTTGGGGCAAACAAGGCGTAGATATCGTTGTTGAATCTACTGGATTCTTCACAAAACGCGCTGACGCTGCAAAACACTTAGAAGCAGGAGCTAAAAAAGTAATCATCTCTGCTCCAGCAAGCGATGAAGACATCACAATCGTAATGGGTGTTAACGAAGACAAATACGATGCAGCTAACCACAACGTAATTTCAAATGCTTCTTGTACAACTAACTGCTTAGCGCCATTCGCTAAAGTGTTAAACGACAAGTTCGGCCTTAAACGTGGAATGATGACAACGGTTCACTCTTACACAAATGACCAACAAATCTTAGACTTACCACATAAAGATTACCGTCGTGCTCGTGCAGCTGCTGAGAACATCATCCCAACTTCAACTGGTGCTGCTAAAGCTGTATCTCTAGTATTACCTGAATTAAAAGGTAAATTAAACGGTGGAGCTATGCGTGTTCCAACTCCAAACGTTTCTCTAGTAGACTTAGTTGCTGAGCTTGATAAAGAAGTAACTGTTGAAGATGTAAACAACGCTCTTAAAGAAGCTGCTGAAGGCGATCTTAAAGGGATCCTTGGCTATAGCGAAGAGCCATTAGTATCTGGTGACTACAACGGTAACATCAACTCTTCTACAATCGACGCATTATCTACAATGGTAATGGAAGGTAACATGGTAAAAGTTATCTCTTGGTACGATAACGAGAGCGGATACTCTAACCGTGTAGTAGACTTAGCTCAATACATCGCTGCTAAAGGACTATAAGAACAGCAAAATCGACTCTTTAGTCATAGCTAGATAGATATCCCATAGGATACTGCTTTGTTTTTATTGGATATCTCAAATGAGAAATACTATAATAAGACTTGCTAAGGAAGAGAGGGGCCCCCCCCTCTTCCTTGATTTATGTATCGGCTTCTACAGCATAAACGTCATCTTGTTGCTAGTCGTGGCATTTTTCATATTGTAAGGCGCCAATATATGAAAGGTTACTACAGCTAGCTATATTGTGATTTACATAGAAGCCTAATCGCTTAGTACCCCATAATACTTAAGGAGGCCTTTTGACGATGAATAAAAAAACGTTGAGAGACATCGATGTAAAAGGAAAGCGAGTATTTTGTCGCGTAGACTTTAACGTACCAATGAAAGACGGAAAAGTAACAGATGAAACTCGTATTCGTGCAGCTCTTCCTACTATTCAACATCTAGTAGAACAAGGTGCAAAAGTAATTTTAGCTAGCCATCTTGGACGTCCAAAAGGCGAAGTAGTTGAAGAATTACGTTTAACTGCTGTTGCAGAGCGTTTACAAGCTCTTTTAGGTAAAGACGTAGCAAAAGCTGACGAAGCTTTTGGTGAAAACGTACAAAAAACAATCGACAGCATGAACGAAGGCGATGTTTTAGTACTTGAAAACGTACGTTTCTACCCAGGTGAAGAGAAAAATGATGCTGAATTAGCAAAAGCATTTGCTGAGTTAGCAGACGTTTACGTAAATGATGCATTTGGTGCAGCTCACCGTGCACATGCTTCAACTGAAGGAATTGCTCACCATATTCCAGCAGTAGCAGGTTTCTTAATGGAAAAAGAACTTGATGTGCTTTCTAAAGCATTATCAAACCCAGACCGTCCATTCACTGCAATTGTTGGTGGAGCAAAAGTTAAAGACAAAATCGATGTAATTGATAATCTGCTTGATAAAGTAGATAACTTAATCATCGGTGGAGGACTTTCTTACACATTTATTAAGGCACTAGGCCATGAAGTAGGTAAATCTCTTCTTGAAGAAGATAAGATTGATCTTGCAAAATCATTCATGGAAAAAGCGAAGAAAAACGGTGTTAACTTCTACATGCCAGTAGACGTGGTAGTAGCAGATGACTTCTCAAATGATGCAAACACTCAGACTGTATCAATTGAGAACATTCCAAGCGATTGGGAAGGCTTAGATGCGGGCCCAAAAACGCGTGAAATCTATGCTGACGTAATTAAAAACTCTAAGCTAGTGATCTGGAATGGACCAATGGGTGTATTTGAATTAGATACATTCGCTAACGGTACAAAAGCAGTAGCGGAAGCTTTAGCTGAAGCAACTGACACATACTCAGTAATCGGTGGAGGAGACTCTGCTGCAGCTGTTGAGAAATTCGGTTTAGCTGATAAAATGAGCCATATTTCTACAGGTGGCGGTGCGTCACTAGAGTTTATGGAAGGTAAAGAACTTCCAGGCGTAGTTGCTCTAAACGATAAGTAAGTTGAACGTAACAGTTAGATGGAGGACCGACCTGAAAACTGATGCTAAGAACGAACATCAAAGAGAGTAACGAGTGGGACATGAAAGAGATAAAAAGAGTGTGGACCGACCTCTTTTGAACAGCACCCTCTTTTTAATCCAACGTGAGTGAAGGGAAACCAACAATAAACAAAGGACGGTGTTACACATGCGTAAACCAATCATTGCAGGAAACTGGAAAATGAACAAAGTACTTTCAGAAGCAACAAGCTTTGTTGAAGAAGTAAAGGGAGCAGTACCATCTCCTGAGAACGTAGAATCAGTAGTATGTGCTCCAGCATTATTCTTAGACCGCTTAGTACAAGCAACTAAAGGTACAGACTTAAAAGTTGGTGCACAAAACATGCA
This sequence comes from Priestia flexa NBRC 15715, assembly GCF_001591565.1. Taxonomy (GTDB): domain Bacteria; phylum Bacillota; class Bacilli; order Bacillales; family Bacillaceae_H; genus Priestia; species Priestia flexa. Next base: position 5,753 of record NZ_BCVD01000077.1, read on the forward strand.
CTTTGAAGAAAGCGGAGCATTCACTGGAGAAGTAAGCCCAGTTGCACTAGCTGATTTAGGCGTGAACTATGTAATCTTAGGTCACTCTGAGCGTCGCGAAATGTTCGCTGAAACTGACGAAACAGTAAATCAAAAAACAATCGCTTCATTCAAACATGGTTTAACACCCATCGTTTGTTGCGGTGAAACAAATGAAGAGTATGAGCAAGATCAAACAAAAACAGTTGTAGCTAACCAAGTACAAAAAGCGTTAGCAGGTTTAACTGACGAGCAAGCAAAACAAGTTGTTATTGCTTATGAGCCAATCTGGGCAATCGGTACAGGCAAATCTTCAACTGCAGAAGGTGCAAACGAAGTTTGTGCTTATATCCGTAGCGTAGTAGCAGAGCAATTCTCTCAAGACGTAGCAGATGCAGTTCGTATTCAATACGGCGGAAGCGTAAAGCCTGCTAACATCAAAGAATACATGTCTCAATCAGACATCGACGGTGCTTTAGTAGGTGGAGCAAGCTTAGAAGCTTCTTCATTCTTACAGCTTTTGGAGGCTGGTAAGTAATGAGTAAGAAACCAACAGCATTAATCATCTTAGATGGTTTTGCATTACGTGATGAAGAAAAAGGTAATGCAGTTAAACATGCAAAAAAACCAAACTTCGATCGTTACTGGAACGAGTTTCCACATGCGACACTTCAAGCATCAGGTGAAGCTGTAGGTCTACCAGAAGGCCAAATGGGTAACTCTGAAGTAGGACACTTAAATATCGGTGCAGGTCGTATTGTTTATCAAAGCTTAACACGCGTGAATGTAGCAATTCGCGAAGGTGAGTTTGAGAAAAACGAAACGCTTGTAGCTGCGGTGAAGCACGCAAAAGAAAAAGGTACAAGCCTTCATCTTTTCGGACTTTTATCGGACGGTGGTGTTCACAGTCACATCGAGCATTTATATGCTCTTCTTCGCTTAGCGAAAAAAGAAGGTCTAGAGAAAGTGTATATCCACGGTTTCTTAGATGGTCGTGACGTAGCACCTCAATCTGCCGAGCAGTATTTAAAAGAATTAAATGAAAAAATTGAAGAGTACGGCGTTGGGGAAATTGCAACACTTTCAGGACGTTACTACTCAATGGACCGTGACAAACGCTGGGAGCGCGTTGAAAAAGCTTATCGCGCAATGGTTTACGGTGAAGGTCCATCTTATACAAGCCCAGAAGAGTGCGTAAAAGACTCTTACGAAAACGGCGTATACGACGAATTCGTCTTACCTTCTGTTATTACAAAAGAAGACGGTTCACCTGTTGCGACAATCAAAGACGAAGATGCAGTTATTTTCTATAACTTCCGTCCTGATCGTGCGATTCAAATTTCAAATACGTTTGCAAACGAAGACTTCCGCTCGTTTGATCGCGGTGAAAAACATCCGAAAAACTTACATTTCGTATGCTTAACTCACTTTAGTGAAACAGTTAACGGATATGTAGCTTTCAAGCCTGTTAACTTGGATAATACGCTTGGTGAAGTATTATCTCAAAACAACTTGAAGCAGCTTCGTATTGCAGAAACAGAAAAATACCCACACGTAACGTTCTTTATGAGCGGTGGACGTGAAGCAGAGTTTCCTGGTGAAAAGCGAATCTTAATCGATTCACCAAAAGTAGCAACATACGATTTAAAACCTGAGATGAGTGCTTATGAGGTGACGGACGCGTTGCTTGCAGAAATCGAAGGAGACAAGCAAGATGCTATTATTTTAAACTTTGCAAACCCAGATATGGTTGGACACTCTGGTATGTTAGAGCCAACAGTTAAAGCAATTGAGACAGTCGATGAATGCCTAGGTAAAATTGTGGATGCGATTTTAGCTAAAGGTGGTACAGCAATCATCACAGCAGACCATGGTAACTCTGATGAAGTTGTAACGCTTGAAGGTAACCCAATGACGGCTCATACAACAAATCCAGTTCCAGTTATCGTAACAAAGCAAGGCGTAGAGCTTCGTGAAGATGGTATTCTAGGTGACTTAGCTCCTACAATGCTTAACCTTTTAGATGTAGCTCAGCCAAAAGAAATGACAGGTAAAACATTAATTAAATAATTGATTTTTAAAGGAGAGTTTTAAAATGCCAACAATTCTTGACATTTATGCACGCGAAGTATTAGATTCTCGCGGTAACCCAACAGTTGAAGTTGAAGTATACACTGAGTCAGGCGCTTTCGGACGCGCAATCGTACCAAGTGGTGCTTCTACTGGTGAACACGAAGCAGTAGAACTACGTGATGGTGACAAATCTCGTTACCTAGGTAAAGGTGTATTAAAAGCAGTTGAAAACGTAAACGAAATCATCGCTCCTGAATTAGTAGGTATGGACGCAACTGACCAAATCGGTATCGACCGCCTTATGATCGAGCTAGATGGTACTGAAAATAAAGGTAAACTAGGTGCTAACGCTATCCTTGGTGTATCTATGGCAGTAGCTCATGCAGCAGCTGACTTCGTAGGTCTTCCATTATACCGTTACCTTGGTGGATTCAACGCTAAGCAATTACCAACTCCAATGATGAACATCATCAACGGCGGTTCTCATGCTGATAACAACGTTGACTTCCAAGAATTCATGATCTTACCTGTAGGAGCTCCTACATTTAAAGAAGCAATCCGTATGGGTGCTGAAGTATTCCACGCGTTAAAAGCTGTATTATCTGCAAAAGGCTTAAACACAGCTGTAGGTGACGAAGGTGGATTCGCTCCAAACCTTGGTTCTAACCGTGAAGCATTAGAAGTAATCGTTGAAGCAATCGAAAAAGCTGGCTACAAAGCTGGTCAAGACATCCAATTAGGTATGGACGTTGCTTCTTCTGAATTCTTCAACAAAGAAACTGGTAAATACGATTTAGCTGGAGAAGGCCGTAACGGTTTAACTTCTGCTGAAATGGTAGACTTCTACGAAGAACTAGTTAACGAATTCCCAATCGTTTCAATCGAAGACGGTTTAGACGAAAATGACTGGGATGGTCACAAACTTTTAACTGATCGTATCGGTGGTAAAGTACAACTTGTTGGTGATGATTTATTCGTAACAAACACGAAAAAACTTGCTCAAGGTATCGAACAAGGCGTAGGTAACTCTATCCTTATCAAAGTTAACCAAATCGGTACATTAACTGAAACATTTGAAGCAATTGAAATGGCTAAACGTGCTGGTTACACAGCTGTAGTTTCTCACCGTTCTGGTGAAACTGAAGATGCAACAATCGCTGATATCGCTGTTGCAACAAACGCTGGTCAAATCAAAACTGGTTCTATGTCTCGTACAGACCGTATTGCAAAATACAATCAATTACTACGCATCGAAGACGAGCTAGGTGTTCTAGCTGTATACGATGGCGCTAAATCTTTCTATAACTTAAAGAAATAAGTTATATGAGTGATAAAAAAGATGGATGAAAGCTTTTCATCCATCTTTTTTTATTGTCTTGACTTGTACCAATAGCCATTTTATGATAAATTTACTTTAAAGTAGTCTGATTTTTAGCATATAAAAATAGTTTGTATAGATAGCAACAGTTTATTTTCCTTATCTACAGGAGGTAGCATATGCACACATTTCTAATCACGCTGCTAGTTATTGTTTCGATTGCGCTAATCGTGGTTGTTGTTCTTCAAACAAGCAAATCCACTGGCTTATCTGGAGCAATTTCAGGTGGTGCTGAAACATTATTCGGTAAGCAAAAAGCGCGTGGACTTGATTTAGTACTGCACCGTTTAACGGTTGTATTATCCGTGCTGTTTTTCTTATTAACGATTGCGGTATCATATTTTCAACTGTAAGTTCGTTTGTAAATACCACCTGATGTATACGAATTTGGTATGTGCCAAGTTGTATACATCAGGTGGTATTTTTCATAAGTGTTCAATTCTTTAACTTTAAATTCATGTAATGATATAATGAATGTTTAATGAAAAAGATTCCATTTTGCTTGGGCAAATGGAATTACATAAACAAACACAATGATTAGGTCATGCTGTGTGAGACATATCACATAAAAAAATGACTGATTTCTTCATAGTTGTAGACATTATAGAAAAAAGGAGTTAATTGAAATGAAAATTGCACAACCAAAACCGTTCACTTTTGAAGGTGGAGATAAAGCCGTATTGTTATTACACGGATTCACAGGTAATTCAGCAGATGTTCGTATGCTCGGACGCTTCTTAGAAAAGAAAGGGTACACGTGTCATGCACCTCATTATAAAGGACATGGCGTAGCACCTGAAGAATTAGTACATACAGGGCCTGAAGATTGGTGGAAAGACGTAATGGATGGCTATCAGCTTTTAAAAGATCGTGGTCATGAAAGCATTGCAGCAGTTGGGCTATCACTTGGTGGCGTATTTTCGCTTAAATTAGGTTACACTGTACCTATAAAGGGTATTGTCCCAATGTGCGCACCTATGTATATCAAAAGTGAAGAAGTGATGTATGAAGGTGTTTTAGAGTACGCTCGCGAATATAAAAAGCGTGAAGGAAAATCTGAAGATCAAATCCAGCAAGAGATGGAAGAATTTAAGAAGACACCGATGAATACGTTGAACGCATTACAAGGACTAATTTCAGAAGTTAGAGACTCTGTTGATATGATTTATGCACCAACATTTGTTGTACAAGCACGTAACGATCATATGATTAATACAGATAGTGCAAATATTATCTACAATAATGTTGAGTCATCTGTAAAAGATATTAAATGGTATGAAGAATCGGGTCATGCTATTACGTTAGATAAGGAAAGAGACCAGCTGCATGAAGATGTTTATCAATTCTTAGAATCATTAGATTGGTAAAAGGCTAATCAAAAAATGAGAGCCTAAAGTTGGCCAAAAAAGTAAATGAGGACGGATGAATGCTATTTTTGATAAATAGTGTTATTGATAAGCACAACGAAAAGGAGGGAAAGACTTGGAACAAGAAATTCAACAGTATATTGACCGTTTGTTAACGTTTATGAAAGAAGAAACGTATAAACCTTTAACGGTCCAAGAATTAGAGAAAGAGTTTGGGATTGAAGATTCAGCTGAGTTTAAAGATTTTGTAAAAGCTCTTGTAATCATGGAAGAACAAGGTCTTATAATTCGAGCAAGAAACAATCGATATGGTGTACCTGAACGAATGAATTTCGTTAAAGGAAAAGTAACAGGTCATGCCAAGGGATTTGCATTTGTTGTCCCAGAAGAGCAAGGAGCGGATGATATTTTCATTCCACCCACGGAGACAAACAATGCAATGCATGGAGACATTGTATTAACTCGCGTACTGTCAGAGTCTTCAGGTAACCGCCGTGAAGGAACCATTGTTAAAATCATTGAGCGTGGTACACAACAAATTGTTGGAACGTACACGGAAAGTAAAAACTTTGGGTTTGTTATTGCGGATGATAAAAAGATCGCAGGAGATATCTTTATTCCTAAAGGTGCACGTAATGGGGCGGCAGAAGGACATAAGGTTGTTGTAGAGTTAACAAGCTATCCAGAAGGGCGCATGAATGCAGAAGGGAAAATTGTACAGATTTTAGGTCATAAAAATGATCCAGGAGTCGACATTATCTCAGTTATTCATAAATATGGACTTCCACAGGAGTTTCCAGGCGATGTTTTAGAGCAAGCGATTAATACACCTGAAACGATCTCAGAAGACGAAATAAAAGGTCGTCGAGATCTACGAGACCAAGTGATTGTTACTATTGATGGGGCAGATGCTAAAGATTTAGATGATGCGGTAACGGTAACAGAGCTTGAAAACGGTAACTATAAGTTAGGTGTTCACATTGCAGATGTTAGTCACTATGTAACGGAAGGTTCACCAATTGATGTAGAAGCGGCAGAACGCGGAACAAGTATCTACTTAGTAGATCGCGTAATTCCTATGATTCCGCATCGACTTTCAAACGGGATTTGTTCCTTAAATCCAAAAGTAAATCGATTAACGCTTTCCTGTGAAATGGAAATTAATTCAGCTGGAGAAGTGGTTAATCATGATATCTTCGAAAGTGTAATCAAAACAACTGAGCGAATGACGTATTCCGATGTTAATAAAATTCTAACAGACAAAGATGAAGCCGTTCGCGCTCGTTATGAAGAGCTGATTCCAATGTTTGAGCGTATGGAAAAACTGGCGGAAATTCTTCGTAAAAAGCGTATGGACCGAGGAGCAATCGACTTTGATTTTAAAGAAGCAAAAGTATTAGTTGATGACGACGGTCATCCAACCGATGTGATACTGCGTGAGCGCTCTGTATCCGAAAGGCTAATTGAAGAATTCATGCTAGCAGCAAATGAAACTGTGGCTGAGCATTTTCACTGGATGAATGTTCCGTTTATGTACCGTATTCATGAAGATCCAAAAGAAGAAAAGCTTAATCGCTTTTTAGAATTTGTGACGAATTTCGGATACGCTGTAAAGGGAACAGGAAATGACATTCATCCTCGTGCGCTACAGGACATTTTAGAAGCAGTAGCGGGAACACCAGAAGAGATGGTGGTTTCTAAAGTAATGCTACGCTCGATGCAGCAAGCCAAATATCAAGCAGATAACCTTGGCCACTTTGGACTATCAGCGGAGTTCTACACACATTTCACGTCTCCAATTCGCCGTTATCCTGATTTAATCGTTCATCGCTTAATTCGTACGTATTTAGTTAACAATCAGGTGGATGAAGCAACGCAAGAAAAATGGGGCGAAAAGCTTCCTGAAATTGCTGATCACTCTTCAAGCATGGAAAGAAGATCGGTTGACGCAGAGCGTGAAACGGACGATATGAAAAAAGCGGAGTTTATGGCAGATAAAATTGGTGAAACGTTTGACGGAATTATTAGCTCAGTAACAAACTTTGGAATGTTCGTTGAACTATCAAATACAATTGAAGGTCTTGTACATGTTAGTGATTTAACGGATGATTATTATCGCTATGATGAACGCCATTATGCAATGATTGGTGAGAGAACAGGAAAAGTGTTCCGTATTGGCGATGAAATTGAAATTAAAGTTGCTGATGTGAATAAAGACGAGCGTGCCATTGACTTTGTTATTGTCGGCATGAAGACAAGTCAAAAGCGTTTGTCAAAAGACCGTCCAAAAGTGATTAACATGAAACAAAAGTCACGCAAGGACGATAAAGAAAACCGCAGAGGTCGTCGCAAAGATAAAGCAGGCGATTCAAAAGGTGAATGGACAACACAAAAGCCGAAAAAGAAGAAAAAGAAAAAATTCTTTGAAGGCGCACCAAATCTTAAAAAGAAAAAGAAGAAGCGTAAATAAGTGAATAGAAGCAGCCTTAACGGCTGCTTCTAAAGACGAGCGAATGAAAGGGGAATAAGCAAGTATGCCAAAAGGTGAAGGGAAAGTAGTTGCTCAAAATAAAAAAGCAAGACACGACTATTTTATTGAAGAAACGTACGAAACAGGAATTGTCCTACAAGGAACGGAAATAAAGTCGATTCGTAACGGGCGCGTAAACTTAAAAGACTCATTCGCACGCGTTCAAAACGGTGAGGTATTCTTACATAATATGCACGTTAGTCCATATGAACAAGGAAACCGCTACAACCATGAACCGCTGCGTACCCGCAAGCTTTTACTTCACAAGCGTGAAATCAATAAATTGATCGGCTATACCAAGGAAACAGGGTATTCACTTGTACCGTTGAAAATCTATTTAAAAAACGGCTTTGCTAAGGTTTTATTAGGTCTTGGTAAGGGTAAAAAGAAATATGACAAGCGCGAAGACTTAAAACATAAAGAAGCGAAACGCGATATAGAGCGAGCTTTCCGCGATCGTCAAAAAGAATAGTTACATTATTTTACAATTGCAAAATGCTTGTTTTGTGCTATAATAAAAATAGTTATTCGTTAGATGACTTTTGCAAACACAAGTCGCTATCTGCTGTAAGTGAAAAATCTTACGCATTCCGACTCCCTTTTCATAATGGGGACGTTACGGATTCGACAGGGATAGTTCGAGCTTAGGTTGCGAGTCGAGGAGATGGCCTCGTTAAAACATCAACGCCAATAATAACTGGCAAATCTAACAATAACTTCGCTTTAGCTGCCTAATAACAGCTTAGCGGTTCCTCCCTCCATCGCCCATGTGGTAGGGTAAGGGACTCACTTTAAGTGGGCTACGCCGGAGTTCGCCGTCTGAGGACGAAGGAAGAGATTAATCAGACTAGCTCTTTGGGCGCCTGTCAGCAGGCAGATAAATGAGCGAAATGCGAATATGCTGACTACACTCGTAGACGCTTAAGTGGCGATATTTCTGGACGTGGGTTCGACTCCCACCGTCTCCACCAAATACATAATTTTGGTGGCTAACCTTACTTATAATAAGAACCATGAAGCTGCACTAGCTGCGGCTTCATGGTTCTTTTTTATTTGAAGTTTATTTATGTTGTTTCAGGTTAGAAGCTGAAACTGTTAAGGATTATGCTATGGCTATGTATTTCATCGCCATTTGAAAGAACGAAATAGTTGCATGAAGCGCAAACTGCATACCAATACATGCTCGCTGCCCATTTCCAAAGGGTTTAAAAGCATGATGTGGCACTTTTTTAGGATCTTCAAACCGTTCTGGAATAAACTCTTCTACATTATCTCCCCAAGCACTTTTATCACGATGCAAAGAAGGAAGTAAAACCATAATGCGCTCACCTTCTTTTTGCACAGGGTATTTGCCTCCAATAAGGGCGTCTTCTTTAGCAAAAAGGTTGAAAGCAGGTGCGGTTGGCCATAATCGGAGAGATTCGTTTAACACCATTTTGATATATTTGAGTTTTACTACTTGGTCATATGAAGGTATATCATCCGTCAAAATAGTATCGACTTCTGTATAAGCTTTTTCCAACTTATCAGGATTATTCATTAAGTAGTAAATGGCAAATGACAGTAATTCACTCGTTGTTTCATGACCTGCAATTAAAAAAGTAATAATTTGATAACGAATGTTTTCATCATCTAGCAGGTCATCTGTCTCAGGATCTTTAACGTTTAGCATGCGCGCCAATAAATCTTTGTCGTTCTGACCATTTTGGTTTTTACGTTCCGAAATGATACTATCAACCAATGAAAACATCGCTTGGATATCACGTTGAAAGTGTTTTTTGTTCGAACCATTAATTTATCTTGAATATCTAGTCGCTGCATTTGATGCATGGCTTCTTCTAAAGCACGTACCATACTTGTTACAAAAGGGTGATAGTTTTCGCGATAAAAGCTATTGAAGCGATAGTTGAACCCACATAAGCCAATTGTATCTAATGTGAGTCTGGTCATATCCTCTGGAACATCAACTTCTTCATTTGGGTTTAAACGCTCCCACTTTTGAACGAGCTGAACCGCAATATCAGTCATCATAGAATGGTAATCTTTCATTGCTCGTTGACTAAATGTTGGAGCCAAAATATTGTGTGCCTTTTGCCAGTTTGGTTCGTGTGTCCAACTTGTAAAGAGACCATCGCCACCAAAAGCGCGAACTTTAGCTAAAGCACCTTCAGCATTTTTATCAAAACGTCACTGGTCACACACTTCTTTTACAAGCTCATGTCCTGAAAGAACAAGAGAGGAGCCGGTCGGACCTTGTAATCGGAAAATCGGGCCATATTCTTCAGCTAATTTCATTAACGATAGGACGGGTTTATTTTTGTCAAGCAAAGGTACGTTGCCAAGAGGTCCATATGTTTTAGGTTGAGGTATTTCGGTTTTCATAAAAAAATCATCCTTCCTACATGTAATGAGTAAGTGCTATTCAGTTGTCGAAAAAAATTCTTTTCTCGAAAAATATGATAGGTAAATAATTTTATCATTTAATTATTTTCGATCCCGATGATATCCTTTTTGAAGGTAGGGTATCAGACGATTTCTAGCTTAGTATATGAGCTTATTCTTTGTAGTAGCTTTTATTTATCATCATGTAAAGATGAATGATGATGGTGCTGAAAGAATTGCCGAATAAATTAATTGCGGTATAATAGAAGGTGGCAGAGTGATGTTTTAACATTAGATATACATTCGAAAGAGAGTGAAAAATATGGGTCGTAAGTGGAATAATATCAAAGAAAAGAAAGCGTCAAAAGATGCTCAAACAAGTCGAATTTATGCTAAATTTGGCCGTGAAATTTATGTAGTAGCAAAACAAGGTGAGCCGGATCCAGAAGCAAACCAAGCGCTAAAAGTTGTTTTAGAGCGAGCGAAAACGTATAACGTACCAAAAGCTATCATTGACCGTGCAATTGAAAAAGCAAAAGGTGGCGGAGAAGAAAGTTATGACGAGCTTCGTTATGAAGGCTTTGGTCCAAACGGTTCAATGGTTATTGTTGATGCGTTAACAAACAATGTAAACCGCACAGCTTCAGACGTTCGCGCTGCTTTTGGTAAAAACGGCGGTAATATGGGCGTTAGTGGATCTGTTTCTTATATGTTTGATGCAACTGCTGTTATTGGACTGGAAGGCAAATCATCAGACGAAGTTCTTGAAATTTTAATGGAAGCAGACGTTGACGCTCGCGATATTTTAGAAGAAGAAGATGCAGTGATTGTTTACGCTGAGCCAGATCAGTTCCACGCTGTACAAGCTGCTTTTAAAGAAGCTGGTATTACGGAATTTACGGTGGCAGAAATTGTGATGCTAGCTCAGAGCGATGTGACGTTACCTGAGGATGCAAAAGCTCAGTTTGAAAAAATGATTGATGCACTTGAAGACTTAGACGATGTTCAACAGGTCTACCATAACGTTGATCTAAGTGAATAATTTAAAAAAGACGTTCCCATGTGGAACGCCTTTTTTATTAAGCTAATTCTTTTTGTTTTGTTTCAGATCCTAAGAAAATAACCGATGCCACACCAATTAAGATAGCTCCTGCGAAAATAGTAAATATAACGGTCAGAGAAGCGCCTTTAGTTGTTAAATAACCAATAAGCAGTGGGCCTAAAATTCCTCCAATTCTGCCAAAGGAAGCAGCCATTCCTGCACCAGTACCGCGAATAACTGTCGGATATTGCTCCGGTGTATACGCATATAAAGCTCCCCAAGCACCTAAGTTAAAGAACGACAAAAGCATTCCTGATGCTAGCAGTAAGCCGAGAGACTCTGCAGTTCCGAAGAAATATGCGCTTGCAGCCGTTCCAATGAGATAGGTGATTAGTACAAATTTTCGTCCCATTCGTTCAATGAACCAAGCGGCCGTATAATAGCCCGGCAGTTGTGCAAGAGTCATAATGAGTACGTATTCAAAGCTTTTAATTAAGCTGAATCCTTTTATAACCATCACGCTTGGTAACCATAAGAACATACCGTAGTAGGAGAATACAACGCAAAACCAAAGAATCCATAACATGATTGTTGGTTTACGATAGTCTTTGCTCCATACATGCTTAATATTATCTAAAACGGATGGTTTATGTTCTGCAATTGACTGTGTAAACTTCGGTGAATCTGGAAGTTTGATACGCAAATAAAGTGCGTAAAAAGCAGGTAAAGCGGTAATTAATAATGCGATTTGCCAGCCGAAGTTTGGGATAACAAAGTATGAAATAAGTGCGGCAGCTAACCAGCCATATGCCCAAAAGCTTTCCAGCAATACAATGATTTTCCCTCGTCTTTCGGGAGCTACGGTCTCTGATACAAGTGTTGAAGCAACAGGAAGCTCTCCGCCTAGTCCCATTCCGATAATAAATCGTAAAATTAAAAACATCCATAAAGTTGTCGATAAAGCAGACAATCCGCTCGCAATTGAAAAGAGTAATAGCGTAATAATGAACACCCATTTTCGACCGATTCGATCCGCAAGCAATCCAAAAACAAGAGCTCCAACAGCCATGCCGATGGAGTTCACACTACCAATCCAGCTCATTTCATTAGGTGTAAGGTTCCATTCTGTATGTAGAGCTGCAATAATAAACGAAAGAATGCCTACGTCCATTGCATCGAATAACCAACCGAGTCCGGCGATGTTTAATAGCTGACGTTCAGACAAATTGTTCTTACTCATAGGGTCCTCCTCTAACAGATGTCTTTACAGTAGTCTTAAACAGTTTACAACTGTCTTTACATTTTGTCACTAGTAATTTTGAGTTTGGCAAAAGTGAGAGGGTAGAGAATGGAAAAAAGACGCTAGTAAGCGTCTTTGTAGCATTAGCGATTTGTGTCTTCAATCGTACCTTCTTGGTAAGTGTCGCTCATTTGTTCATGCGTTTCAGAAAGGCCTTGTGATACTTCATCTGAATTTTTGTAGTCTGCAGCTTTAAATTGACGTCCTGCTAAATCATTTGTATTGACGGGTTTAATTTGTTTTTGGTTTTCATTTTTATTCATATTGTATCTTCCTTTCCTTAGTGAAATAAACTTCTTCCTCAGTTTGTGTGAGTAGGGAAAGATATATACAAAAAAAAGAGTTT
>NZ_BCVD01000078.1 GCF_001591565.1 Priestia flexa NBRC 15715
AAACTCTTTCTAGGCTTACATCTTTAGTTAATGTCACCCGCAGCGAATGCTTTTTCAACTGTATCGCTATATTTATCTTTTGGCTTAACTTCCCATTTTCCGTCTTTTTCAACCATTTCAATTTCTAATGGATAGTTGCTTTCTTTAAGCTCTGCCCCACCTAGAATGTCTTTGAATTTTGAAATTGCATAAGCTTCTTGTTTTTTCGAATCATATTCATTTGTTTCTTGATAATAAGCGCGTTTATAATCAGAAACTGTATTATATAAGTTATATACGCCGATACCGGAATAATTCACTTCTACAACTGCTTTTCCATTAACATTTTCAATCGTTTTAGCTTCAAACGTCGCTTTTGAATTCAACTCGTCTTTATACATTTTATATAAATTAGACGCACCTTCTTCTGTTAAATCATTTGAAAACACTTTATTAATTGATTCACGGAATGCTTTATTAGCAGACTTTTCAACCTCTTCCTTATCTGCTACTACATATTTATCGAAGTCTTCATTTTCTTTCCCTAAGAACAACACGTCAATATAGGCTGTCAATGCTTTTTCAGGAGTTTCTAAGTTTTTTAAGCTTTTCTCATATTTTGCTGTATCTAATTTTAACTTTACTTCTTCAATCTTATTATCGTAGTCTTCACTAATTGGCTGAAGACCAATTTCATACTCTTTATCTTTTTCTACGTTAAAAAGATACGTAAGTTTTTTGGACTTATCAGACGCAATCTTTCCAGATCGCATGGACGTTTCAATTTCATCGCTGTATACGTCTGTATTAGGTTCTAATTGTTCGTCACCATCGTAAAGGCTGACATCATTGCTAGACAATGAAATGGCATCCTTAGACGTATTCTTTACTTCTAACTCCACCGCAAGTAAGGCCTCATCTCCGCTCACGCCACCGTCTTGCTCCGATACTAATATGTACTGTGCACCATCAATTTTTGCTTCAAACGACTTGTTTGCACCTGCTCCTTCTCCTTCTTCACTTGATCCACACGCTGCTAAGCCCAGTGAAAGAGCCCCAATTAAGACTAAACCTGCTGCTTTTTTCACGTAATCCTCTCCGTTTCTCTTTATGTTTTCATGAACTCTATCATCGACTAATTTCATAATCTCTATATTCACAATCACTTATTTCGAATTACTTTTTTACAGTTATTTGATAAAGTTCATTACTTAATTCTCCTTTACCATCATAAGGAAATCCTTAAACATCTTCAATCTTCCATAAGTCATTAAATTACCAGGATATTTTTGTAAGTATTTCGACTCATATTGTCCCATTAATCTACCTACTTCTCAGTTATTTAAAAATACACTCTTTCCATTACAAAACCTACCATGATAATATTTACCATATACATTCCTTTTTTTGGCGTTGTATTTTAAGCTTGTTTCTTATCAAGGAACAGACTTATAGTTCAAATGAACCGCTTAGCCTCTTTTAGGAATTTAGTTTTAGTTATATTTCATTTTTTTACAGATAATCCAACGTTAGTTTATTTCTTTTACGAAGAGGGAATGTTAAGAAAATACGATGTTTGGAGGAGGAGAGATTGTGTCAGATGTAAAAGTTTTGTTTTTTGATGATGATGGGGTTATTCCCAACCACCCTTCCCTTCCTGTTTTACTCTATGAACATGCATTAATTGATCGTAAGGATAAAATGGAAACTATCTTTCATAATCACAACTGGAAAAATAGCTGGGTAAATGGCATTTATGATTTTCATCACTACCACAGCAACACACATGAGGTTCTCGGTATTATACGAGGCTGTGCTCGCTTACAGCTAGGTGGTCCCAAAGGTGAAAATATTGTTGTACACGCTGGAGATGTAATTGTACTGCCTGCAGGTACGGGACATAAGCACCTTCAATCAACGGCTGATTTCCAAGTAGTTGGCGCGTATCCTGATGGAAGCAACTATAATTTAAAGACCGGTAATTCTAACGAACATGCAGAAGCTGTCAAACAAATAAAGAATGTGCCTCTTCCGAAAACAGATCCAATCTACGGAGAGGATGGACCCTTACTTTCTTTTTGGCAGCAATAATACATGCAAAAAAATGGAAGGCCGTTTAAGCCTTCCATTTTCATTTACCTTACACCTTTTCTATTCGTGCACTCCATGCAGTGAGTAAAACAGCTCCAATCACCATTACTCCACCAATCCACGGCGTATGAATAATGCCGATTGAATCCACAATAAGCCCACCTACAAATGCACCGATTGCAATTCCGATGTTAAATGCAGCGATATTAAGCGCTGATGCCACGTTCACAGCAGATGGAACATACTTTTCTGCTAAGTTTACCACTAAAATTTGTAAGCCCGGAACGTTCATGAAAGCGAACAGCCCCATTAAGAAAATCGTAATTAAGCCAACTATCTTAAACGGTGCCGTAAAGCTTAAAGCAACTAAGACAACAGCTTGGAAAATAAACATCCAAAACAGTGCTTTAAGCGGTGATTTATTCGCTGCTTTTCCACCTACAGTGTTACCAATTGCCACTGCAACACCATAGACCAGCAAGATGATACTTACCCATTTAGCACTAAAGCCTGTTACATTTTCTAAAAGAGGTGTTAAATAAGTGAATGCAACGAACGTACCTCCGTACCCTAGGGCCGTAATAGCAAATGCTAATAAAAGTGGACCATTTGTTAAAATCTTGACCTGTTCTTTAAACGACGTAGGCGGTGCTTCTTTTAAGTTATTCGGAATTAAAATTGCGCTTGCAATAATTCCAACCACTCCAAGTAAAGCCACTGCTCCAAAGGTTGCTCTCCAGCCAAATGTTTGACCAATAAACGTACCAAGCGGAACACCTGTTACGGTTGCAACGGTTAACCCTGTAAACATAAACGCAATAGCGCTCGCCCTCTTATGCTGTGGTACAAGATCTGCTGCAATTGTTGACCCAATTGAAAAGAATATTCCGTGTGAAAAAGCCGTAATGAAGCGGGCAACAAGCAATAACGTGAAGCTTGTAGAAACTGCTGCTGCTGCATTACCAATAATAAATACCACCATGAGTGCCATTAATAATGTTTTTCGATTCATTTTATTGGTTAAAGCCGTTAAAACTGGTGCGCCGATTGATACACCAATCGCATAGCCTGAAATCAATAATCCTGCTAGCGTAATTGAAATAGATAAATCATTCGATATACTAGATAATAAACCAACTGGCACAAATTCAGTTGTTCCAATACCAAATGCACTGATGGCTAACGCTAATAATGCAAAGGTACCGCCTTTCTCATTTGTTTTTGTATGTGAAAGTGAACTCATTATTTTTCCTCCTTAATCATTTCTTATCTTTTTTATTTTATGTTGAGCTCAGTATAGGCGCCTTTCTAGTTCCTGAGTCAATTCTGTCAGCAGCTAGCGCCGACTGGCTAGCTCTGTTAGTCATTATGCAAGATACCAATCCATAAAAAAAGTACGCACTTTCAAGTACGATAGGCACTAAAAAGTACCTAATGGACTATTTTGGGCGTAAAGCGGTACAATAACAATAAATTGATTAACGTTCACGCATGAGGAATATTTGTGGCATGCAAACGAATAGACAGAACATTGTTACGTAAGGAGGCTTTTAGTAATGAAAGTTTACAATATTCCAGTCGAAGCTTCTCTCGAAGTAATTGGTGGTAAGTGGAAAGTAGTGATTTTATGTCACTTGATTAAAGGAAAGAAAAGAACCGGAGAACTAAAGCGCTTGATGCCAGGCATCACTCAAAAAATGCTAACTCAGCAGCTTCGTGAGCTTGAAGAGGACGGCATTATTTTACGTGAGGTCTATAACCAAGTTCCTCCGAAAGTCGAGTATTCTCTAACGGAATATGGCTGGTCTCTTAAAGGAATTTTAGATGCTCTTTGTGCATGGGGCGAGCATCATATTGAAAAAACATACCCAAATAAAGAAGATGTGCTTGTACAGGTTGACTAAATCGTCAGCACATCGTGAAAGTGAAGTGGATAGAAATGAGCGGGCAAAACCGAAATGATATTTCTCCTGGAACGAAGGTATCAATCGTTCTGAAAGCTGATCAACGAACTGGAAAATTAACGGAGGGAATTGTGAAAGACTTGTTAACAAAGTCTTCGTTTCACCCTCATGGCATTAAAGTTCGGCTAACAGATGGACAGGTAGGGCGTGTAAAAGAGATTCATTCTGTCTAAAAGCTGTCGAAACATTGGCTGATTTGTAAATAAAAGTAAGACTTTGTATCTATTTTTATTCATCTTCCTGTAATCAAATCTCAATGTACGATTCATGCGGTATCAATATTCCAAATTTATACTGAATCATGAAAACAGTTTGAGTTGGGAGATGGAGAGATGGATAAAAAAGTATTAGCAGGGATTGGGATTTCATTTGCTTTGTTGCTAAGTCCTTTACAGCAAGCATCGGCTGCAAAAAATGACGTAGACAACGTAGCGCATCGTGGTGCATCTGGATATGCTCCAGAAAATACGGTCGCTGCGTTTGAGAAAGCATTCGAAATGAAATCAGATTATATTGAAATTGACGTACAGCAAAGTAAAGATGGCGAGCTTGTAGTCATTCACGATGTAACCGTCGACCGTACGACAAACGGTACAGGTGCAGTCAAAGATCTAACACTAGAAGAACTACAATCATTAGACGCGGGAAGCTGGAAAGGAACCGAATTTGCTGGAGAACCCATTCCAACATTTGAAGAAATTTTGGATCGCTACCGCGGCAAAATTGGCATTCTAATTGAATTAAAGTCGCCCGAACTCTATCCAGGCATCGAAGCAAAAATAGCTGGTGAGCTAAAAGAACGCAACATGGACAAGCCAAACAATGAAAAGATCATTGTTCAGTCATTTAATTTCGACTCGATGAAAAAGATGGACGAGCTGCTTCCAAACGTTCCAGTTGGCGTGTTAACAGGGTCTAAAGCAGATACAACAGAGGAAAAGCTTCAGCAGTTTGCGACATATGCTGATTACTTTAACCCTCATTACGGACTTGTTACAAATGAGTTAGTGACAAATGTACATAATAACGGAATGAAGATCTCTTCTTGGACGGTGCGTAATCAGCAAACGGCTGATTTCCTGTTATCAATGAATATAGACGCTATTATTACTGATTACCCTGATTTTGTTCAAAAATGACAAAAAGCGAAGTGGAATTCTATCCACTTCGCTTTGTTTTATTAGTCTAAGAACTTTGTTTTATTCCCAACAGAGATGAGCTGCGTACGACGTTGATTTGTACTGATTATATACACCGCTACTAAAAAGACACCTACGACAATTGCTGATCCAATATTTACTAGTCCTTTTTCAGCATACCATACGATTGCATACCCAACCGCTCCAGATAAAAGCGCATAGTACATAAACGGCAGCAGCGTTTTTCGAATAACCGCTCCTTCTTTTCCAACCAGCCCTACAACGGCTGAAGCTGCCACAACATTATGAACGCAAATCATGTTTCCAGCCGCTCCTCCAACCGCTTGTAAAGCAACAATCCAAGTTGGATTCACGCCAATTTGGGTACCAACATCGTATTGAAATAACGAAAACATCATATTGCTTACGGTGTTGCTTCCAGCAATAAATGCACCAAGTCCTCCAATAAAAGTTGAAAGCAACGGCCAATATTCGCCTGCTAAAGCTGCTGCACCGTTTGCTAATTCAATTGGCATTTTATCGAACCCCGCTTCTCCTCCTCCAGAATTAATAAAAACCTGTACCATCGGAACCGTAAAAATTAAAGCTGTAGACGCAGCAATCGTTGTTTTTGCAGACTGTGCCCACGCCTTTTTATAAGCTTTTTTATTCATATGATGAAGGAAATAAGTGATTAGAGATACTAAGATGAAAATTGTTCCCGGAAGATACAGTGGCTGAAAGCTTGCACTTACTTCAGAACCAAATATATTCGGAAACGAAACGGTCCATGATTGTAGCCACCCTAAAATAGGAAGCGCTTTCAACCTTGATACCACTAAGAACACGCCAACTAATACATAAGGGAGCCACGCACGAAACATGCTCATTTGTCCGTTATGATACGCAACATCTTTTATTTCTAAACTGCCTATCCACTCAGGGTCCCACTTGCTTTTCTCTTCAAAGTCCCATGCTTCTTCTTTAGCTGGCATTAAAAATCCTCTTTTAGCAGCAAAGACAACAACGACAAGTCCGACTAATCCACCAATCATTGATGGAAACTCAGGACCTAGTAGGTTTGCAACCAAGACATATGGAATGGTCATTGCAAACGCAGCAAAGAGTGCAAACTTCCAAACGCGGATTCCTTCGGTAAATGATTTATTCTTCCCAAAGAACTTTGTCATAAGCGCCACAACAAACAGTGGAATAAACGTACCCGCGATCATGTGTAAAATTGCTACCTGTCCACCAATTTCAGTTACCAGTGCTAGAAAGTTATCCGTAATGCTTGCATCTGCTGATAATCCTGTTTGAACGCCGACTAGCATTGGTGTTCCTACTGCCCCGAACGAAACGGGCGTACTTTGAATAACCATTCCAGCAATAACCGCTGCCATGGCAGGAAAGCCTAGGCCTACTAACAGCGGAACCGCAACCGCAG
The DNA here is from genome assembly GCF_001591565.1 of Priestia flexa NBRC 15715. GTDB lineage: Bacteria > Bacillota > Bacilli > Bacillales > Bacillaceae_H > Priestia > Priestia flexa. The sequence goes on from NZ_BCVD01000078.1 coordinate 6,621, forward strand.
CCGGCGTACCGAAACCCGAAGCTCCTTCAATAAAGGAACCAAATAGCCATGCAATAATAATAACTTGAATACGGCGGTCCGGTGAAATATCCGTAAAGCCTTGGCGGATGGTTTTAATTCCGCCGCTTTCTTGCAGGGTGTTCAGTAATAAAATTGCACCAAAAATAATATATAAAAGCGTTCCTGCAACGACCAAACCATTAATAGAAGCAGCAGCGATTGTTACGCCAGGCACCTTCCATACAAATAACGCTAACCCTACAGCCACCAAGTAAGAAATTGGCATCGCTTTGCTAGCAGGCCATCTCAGCCCTACTAAAAAAATACCAACCGCTAAAATCGGTAAAAGTGATAGAAGTGCTAATATTCCAGTACTCATGCTTTTCTTCCTCCTTTTCAACAAGTGTTTAAAACAGTTTATTTTATGTGAGAGAATATCGGTTTCAGTCAAGCTATTACCTTTTTTCATAAATAAAAACCTGTTCGAAATCCGATTACGTCGCAATTCGAACAGGTTGTTTTTTGTTGTGATCGAAATACCTAAGCAGCCTGAACCTGTTTTATTCATGTAGACAAGCATGTTTACCGCAGATACCAAGCTGTATTCAAATCATTCTTTCTTATTAATTCACGTTGACTTTTACTTTGCTAAAAGTATTTTTCAGCGAGCCAATTTCATCAATATGACAATTAATAATGCTTCCTGCGCCCACTAATTCCGCTCCTACTGGACTACCTGTTAAAATAACGTCTCCTGGTTTGAGCGTCATCACATTTGAAAGATAAGCAATCATTTTTTCAACCGAGATGATGATAAGATCCATACCGCTATTTTGTTTTTCTATGCCATCCAGCGTCGCTTTTACACGAATGTTTGCAAGATCAAGCTCGGTTTCAATATAGGGACCAAGCGGCGTGAATGTATCAAATGATTTCCCCACCGTCCAGTGGCCGTCCGGGTGAATAAACTGCGGTGCTGTGACGTCATTTCCAATCGTATAGCCAAAGATATACTCACGAACATTTGACGCTGAAAGTTTTTTTGCTTCTTTTCCAATGACAACCGCAAGCTCAGATTCAAACTTTACTTCTTCAATTCCTTCTGGAATGATGATATCTTCACCAGGCCCAATAACCGATGAAATGGGTTTAAAGAAAAATACCGGAATATCAGGAAGCTTTTCAGGCAGCTCGCTCACATCTTTCACGTAATTAGCTCCAATGCCAATAATCTGATTTGGCTGTATTGGTGCTAACAGCTTCACATCTTCTCGTATAAATGTGCGCCCCGTGTATTCCCATTTCGTAAACAAATCTCCTGTTATTTCACGAATGTTTTCTTTTTCTACTACTCCTTGGCAAATCACACCTTCTGATTCAAAACGTGTAAATTTCATACGTAGCCTCGCTCCTTGATTCGCTTATTTTTGTTCGATTGCTTGCTTTGCTTTTGCTTCAATGCGGCGCGCATGCAAGATTGGCTCAGTGTATCCGTTTGGTTGATCATATCCTTTAAACACAAGGTCGCACGCTGCTTGGAACGCAATAGACTCTTCATAATGAGGTGCCATTGGCTGATAGTTAGCGTCACCCGCATTTTGGCTATCCACGACTTTCGCCATTCGTTGTAGCGTCGCAAGAACTTGCTCTTTTGTACAAATTCCGTGATGTAACCAGTTTGCTACGTGCTGACTTGAGATACGAAGCGTTGCTCGGTCTTCCATTAAGCCTACGTCGTTGATGTCTGGAACCTTTGAACATCCAATTCCTTGATCTACCCAGCGTACTACGTAGCCCAATATACCTTGTGCGTTATTATCTAATTCTTGCTGTACCTCTTCTTTTGTCCAATTTGGTTCTTTAGCAAGCGGTACCTGTAAAATGTCATCTCGCAGATTAGTAGAATTGTTCGCCAGCTGGTTTTGAACATCCACAACCGAGACTTCATGATAATGAAGAGCATGTAACGTTGCAGCGGTTGGGGATGGAACCCATGCCGTATTTGCTCCTGCTTGTAAGTGGCCTACTTTTTGTTTCAGCATTTCAGCCATTAAATCTGGCATTGCCCACATACCTTTTCCAATTTGCGCTTTTCCTTGGAATCCGCTTGCTAAGCCTGTTAGTACATTTGATTTTTCATATCCTGCTAGCCAAACGGAAGATTTCATATCATTTTTTCGAATCATGACGCCTGCTTCCATAGATGTATGTATTTCATCTCCGGTGCGGTCTAAGAACCCTGTGTTAATGAACGCAACGCGATTTTTAACTTTTTCAATGCACGCTTTTAAGTTCAGTGACGTTCTGCGCTCTTCGTCCATCACTCCAATCTTAAGAGTATGGCGTGGCAATCCGACTAAATCTTCTACGCGATCAAACAGCTTATTAGCAAATGCTACTTCTTCAGAGCCGTGCATTTTCGGTTTTACAATATACACAGAGCCTTTTTGAGAGTTTTGATACTTACCAGTTCCAAGCAGCGTATGCTTTGCAATTAAACTCGTAATTATGCTATCTAAAATACCTTCTTGAATTTCATCACCGTTGGCGTCTAAAATGGCGCTGTTGCTCATCAAATGACCTACGTTTCGTACAAACATCAAAGAGCGTCCGGAAAGCGTCACAGTATCTCCGTTTGCAGTTTCATACTGACGATCGTCATTTAGCGTACGGGTCATTGTTTTTGCACCTTTTTTAAACGTCGCCTTTAAATCACCTTTCATTAGGCCTAACCAGTTGCGATACACTTCTACTTTGTCTTCTGCATCTACTGCAGCTACCGAGTCTTCACAGTCCATAATAGTTGTGACAGCCGATTCAAGCAGCACATCTTTTACGCCTGCATCATCGCTTTTTCCAATCGCATCCTGGCGGTCAATTTGAATTTCAAAATGCAGCCCGTTATTTTTAAATAACAGGGCACTCGGGTTTGAACCATCACCTTGATAGCCAACCCATTTGCTCGGTTCTTTCAGCTCCGTTGTTGTCCCGTCCTGTAACAATGCTTCCATCTTATTTGTCACGACGTACTGCACAACGTCTTCGTGTTTGCCTTCTTTTAATGGAATCGTATGATTTAAAAAGGATTTTGCAAACGTAATGACCTTTTCACCCCGAATCGGATTATACTGACTTTGAACTCCAGCTCCATTTTCGGAGCTAATCGCATCCGTTCCGTAAAGCGCATCGTATAAGCTACCCCAGCGAGCATTCGCCGCGTTAATTGCGTAGCGGGCATTATTAACTGGTACAACAAGCTGTGGTCCAGCTTGAAGCGCAATTTCATCGTCTACGTTAGCTGTTGAAATTTGAAAGTCAGCTACGTCTGCTTCTAAATAGCCAATGCTCGTAAGAAATGCTTTGTATGCTTCAAAGTCAAAGGAATCACGATTTTCACGATACCATCGATTTAATTTGGCTTGCAGTTCATCACGTTTAGCAAGCAGTGCTTTATTTTCCGGTGTTAGCTCATGAATAAGTTGTTCGAATCCTGCCCAAAACGCCTCCTCTTGTAGTCCAGTCTCCGGAAGAGCTTCTTCATTAATAAAATTGTACAAAACAGGTGCTACTTGAAGTTTTCCAATTTGCTTATAAGCTACCATTTTACTTCCTCCTTTTAATGATTACGGACGTGCAACTGTTTGCTTACCCTTTAAATCACGCTTAACTTCAGCGCAGCGACTTGGACTTGGAAACAGTTTACCCGCATTTAGTAAATTTTCTGGGTTAAACACTTCACGAATGTTTGTTTGAGCCAAAATTTCTTCATCCGTAAAGACAAATTTCATTTCCTCTTTCTTTTCGATACCCACACCGTGTTCTCCTGTAATGGTTCCGCCAACATCTGCACAAACCTGTAAGCACTCACTGCCTGCTTTTAACGCTCTGTCTGTTTCTCCCAGCTTTGCCATATCGAATAGAATGAGCGGATGTAGATTACCGTCACCAGCATGAAAAATATTCGCAATTCTTAACTCATATCGCTTGCTAATTTCGTTGATCCGCTCCAGCACTTCTGGCAGTTTGCTTCTCGGAATGACGCCGTCTTGCACTAGATAATCCGGCGAGATGGCTCCCATTGCTCCAAAGCCCGTTTTCCGGTTTGCCCACCAGCTCGCTCGTTCTTGCTCATCTTTTGCAACCTTTACTTCTCTGACATGATGCCGTCGGCAAACGGCAAGAATTTCTTCAATTTGTTCCTCAATACCTGCTGAGATTCCATCAACTTCAATAAGCAACACCGCTTCAATATCTTTTGGATGTCCTACTGGAAAAGCAGCTGCTTCTACGCCTTCAATCGCAATTTTATCCATCATTTCAAGAGCCGCCGGAACAATACCTGCTGAAATGATGTCAGACACGGCTTGGCTTCCATCTGAAACATGGTCAAAATACGCTAGCACCGTCTGCTTGGCTTCAGGATTTTTCAAAATACGAACCGTAATTTTTGTTACGATTCCAAGCGTCCCTTCAGATCCTGTCAAAAGCCCAAGAAGGTCATAGCCTGGCGTATCCAGGATGCCTTCTCCACCAATAGTGATAATTTCACCATTCGGCAATACCACTTCAAGCGCTAAAATATGGTTTGTTGTGACTCCATACTTTAAACAATGAGCGCCGCCTGCGTTTTCCGCAACGTTGCCTCCGATTGTACAACAGTATTGACTTGATGGATCGGGAGCATAATAATAGCCCTTATCTGCAATTGAGTTTGTGAGCTTTAAATTAATGAAGCCGGGCTCAACAACTGCTTGCCGGTTTTCAAGATCCACGCTCACCAAGCGCTTCATTCGAACAAGGCTAATGATCACTTCATTGTTGAGAGGAATAGCTCCACCGCTTAGCCCTGTGCCAGCTCCTCTAGCTAAAAACGGAAGGTTATGCTTCGCACAGTAGCGCACAACTTTTGCTACTTCTTCAGCATCTTTTGGAAACACCACCGCTCGTGGCAGTTTGCGGTGAACGGTAAACCCGTCACAGTCATAAGCGAGCAAATCAGCTTCTTCATATAAGATCGACCCACTGCCTTCCATGAGAGCAGCTAGCGCTAAGATATGCGCATCATTTGAACGAATTTTTTTCTTCTTCATGAGCGATACCCCTTTTCTTCATCTTCTTTTTCATACGCCCACTGCAGCAGCTGAACCGTATGGACAACCTTTTGGCTGCGACCGTATTTTTTTACACCCATGGCCATTTGGAGCATGCAGCCAGGATTCCCCATTGAAATTAACTCTGCATCTTCCGGCACGCTTTCCATTTTGCTTTTTAAGATTTCACCTGCCATTTCTGGATTGGTCATATTATAAATCCCCGCGCTACCACAGCACCGATCAGCATTTGGCATATGCACCATTTCCACTCCCGGTATATTAAGAAGTAAATCGCGCGGCTCTTTTCTCACGCCTTGACCATGCGCAAGATGGCAAGCATCATGATAGGTAATCGTTGTGTGTAAAGACGCTTTCGGTTTTTCATAGCCCGTATCGTATAAGTATTTTGAAATATCTTGGACTTTTCTGGAAAATGCTTTGGCTCTGTCGTACCATTCCGTTTCCTCTTCTCGAAACAGCTCGGGATATTCTTGCAGCATACACCCGCATCCCGCTGCATTTACAACGATAGTTTCCTCATTTTCAAATGCTTCAATGTTTTGTTTTGCAAGCTTCCTTCCCGTGTCTCGGTCGCCGGCATGCACATGCAAAGCACCGCAGCACGTTTGTTTTTTTGGAATCGTCACGTTGTTTCCGTTGCGGGTTAATACTTGAATAGTAGCATCATTAATATCGCTGAACATCACGTCCATGACGCACCCAGTTAAAAAAGCCACGTTTGCTTTCGCTTCATTTTTTGCAGGAATCGTTGTTTGCTTCTTATATTTCTTTTGTACAGGCTTTTTAATATCTGGCATAACTGCTTCCATTTCAGCTAAATGCTTTGGCATCACGCTCATAAGTCCCGTTTTTCGCACAGCTTTTTGCAGCCCGCTTTTTTGATAAAACTTCAGCAGTGAGCCGACGGATTCAAGACGTCGCTGGTATGGGAATAATCCTTTTAAAAAGAACTCGTTTACAGTTCCTTTCACACCGGTAAGCGGCATCGCTTGACGGATTTGACCGCGCGCTTCTTCAATCAACCCACCGACATCCACATCGGCTGGACAAGCTGTCGTACAGGCTCTGCAGTCTAAGCAATCAAAAACTGGCTCAATTAGCTGTTCGTTTACTTCAAGCTTCCCTTCAGCTACGGACTTAATGAGATGAACGCGCCCTCTTGGTGAATGCTGCTCTTGACCCGTTATTTCATAGGTTGGGCACGATTCCAAGCACATGCCACAGTGCACACAATCAGCCCATTTCATTGGGTCAGGCTTATCTTTCCATAAGTAGTTTGTTAGGCTACTTGCTGTACAGGCCGGCTCGTTTATAACCTCTCCACTCATAAATCAAATCCCTCCCACAAATCGCTTATGATTTAACATTTTGTTCGGGTCTATCCTTGATTTAATTCCTTCGTATAAAAAGAAGTGAGATGGCTTTTCTCCCCAGACGTTGAGCTGCTGACGAAATACAAGCGGTGCGTGCGTAACGACTACATATCCTTTTAGTTCATGAGCTTGCTTACGCATATCAACAATTGCTCCTAGAATGTCTTTAGAGCCCCCACTAATTTCGATTTGACAAAGACCGTGACCGATTCCCCCATGTGCCCGAATGCGGACATCATATCGATTCGTAAGCAAATATGCGCTTTCTACTACCTTGAGGGCATCGAGATTTTTCACTCCTACCTTTAAAACGGCTGTTAGAGAGTCCCCATCTATAAAAGAAGCTCCATTGACACCCATTCTGTAAAGCTGGTGCCAAAAGTGAATTCGCTCCTCTTCCGATTTGATGGAAACAACTGCTTGTGAGCTTCCCAGCCCTTGAATTGCTTTTTCTTGATAGCGAACAGAGCTCTCAACATCCTCCAGCGCAATGGCTAAACAGTAAGCTTCTTCTCCAACTAGCTCCCTACTCAAAGAAGGACTCATGAGTTGTAAGGATACGGGCTCTAGCATGGAATCCAGGATCTGAGTCGCTAAGGACCTGATATCAATTAAAGATGCCTCTGGAAACGCGATAACGACGAGTGATTGGCACTTTGGAAGCGGACGAAGCTTTAGCGTAATTTCAGACATAACAGCAAGCGTCCCCATTGAACCAATGAAGAGCTTATTCATATCGTAGCCGGCTACGTTTTTGACGACTTTTCCGCCAGAACGAATGATTTGTCCGTCAGCATACACAAGCGTCATGCCAATGACAACATCTCGACAAGATCCATATCCAAGGCGTTTAGGACCGCTGTCATTGGCTGCTACAATACCACCAATTGTTGCTGTTTCGGGCCAAGATGGATCTAACGAAAGCTGCTGACCGTATGTGGCTAAATGATCTTGTAACTCCTTAAACGATGTACCTGCTTTCACCGTAACCGTCATGTCGCCCGGTACATGCTCCACAATTCCCTTATAGCGAGAAAGAGATAGCAAGATATCAGCAGATTGAACTAAACCGCCGAACCCTCGCTTCGTACCTGCACCCATGATGGATACCGTATATCCATTTTGATTCGCATACGTTAAAACAGCTGCAATTTCGGCTTCAGAAGTCGGGTAAACCGTAACCTCCCCTCCATTTCCAAGCGGATGTGCTACTGCTGTTTCCTGCACTTGCTCAGTAGAAAAAAGCGCTTGAAGGTCAGAAAAAAGTCGTTCTGCAATCATCAAACTCCCCCATCGAAATTCAATTTTTATGAAGCATTAGCGCTGGATGCGCGTTAAGCTTGTTTGTAGAATATTTTCAACAAGTTCTAAATGATTCAGCATGTGTATGTAGGCATCTTTTGAATTTGATTGTTTAATGGATTCATAGATGTGATAGTGGTGTGACGCAATTTCTTTTAAAAAGGCTTCGTGTGGTTGAATGTACTGATAAAAATCAATCATTGCTTTTTGCATCTTCGTGGAAATAAACTGGATGAATTGAGTTAGCATTTTATTGCCTGCTGCATGGACAATCACTTGATGGAAGTGGTAATCGGCTTCCCAGTCATTTTCAAATGTTTTGGAAAGCGCTAGTTTTAATTTCTTTAAATCTTCTGGAGAGCGATTCTTGGCAGCCATTTCAGCAATGCCCGGCTCCAGCATTTTTCGGACTTGAAATAGTTCTCGAACATCCTCTTCGCTCGGTAAAAGCATGGTATATTGAAACATTCTTGATGAATCAAACTGACAAATAAACGTGCCTTCTCCCTGCTTTACATCCACAATTCCTTTACCTTTGAGTGCGGTAATGGCATCGCGTACAGATGAACGCCCCACGCCAAATAACGTGCACAGCTCTCTGACTGAAGGAAGCTTCTCTCCAGGCTTAAACTGACCCGAAGCAATCATGCCTTCAATTTGCTCTTCAATTGATTCTGAGATTTTCTTTCGAGCGATTCGTTCTACGTTCACAATAACACCACCTTTCAGTTATCACATATGTGATATGTTATCGCTTACATTTATTAAAGCACCTTCAGTTTTTGATTTCAATCTTTTTTTAAAAAAATTTACAAAAAATAAAATTAGCATACCGATTTGCAACATCAAAAACGGACACTGAAGGATATAAAATAATACAAACCTATAATCCCAACAATCATTAAACTACTTACCTTTATGTCCTCCACAACAGATTTGAATGACTAAAAATTTTCAAGGAGTATATAAACCATGTCAACAGACGAATATTTACTTTTTTTAAAACAGAACGGTTATCACATAACAAACCAAAGACGCGTCTTAATCTCTTTTTTTTGTGACCGCCAAGATGCCGAGCTGTCTGCTCAGCAAGTTATTGATCACTTGAAGAATACAAATAAAAGAATCAGCTTCGATACGGTTTATAAGAACTTATCTTTATTTGTAGAGTTAGGATTCTTAAACTGTAGAGAAGATGAAACAACAAAGACATTTTCATTGAATATAGTTGACTCTCCTGTTTACTACTGAGAGAAGTTACTACATTTACTCAATACAAAGAGCAAAAGGGTTCGCAACCATGAACACTTTTGCTCTTTTTCTTATTATTCTTGGCTTAATTCTATCGCTTGCTTAAGGTCATCAATAATGTCGTCAATCGCTTCCGTTCCAATTGATAAACGAATTAACCCTGGCGTTACCCCGCTTGCTATCTGTTCTTCAAGTGTTAGCTGTTGATGCGTCGTACTCGCTGGATGAATAATTAATGACTTGGAATCTCCTACGTTCGCTAAATGAGAAAATAGCTGAACCGAATCAATAAGCTTTTGACCCGCTTTTTTTCCAATCAAACTTGCCGCTATCCACAATGACACCACCGATTGTTTCTGCGAAAATGGCTTTTGTTTTATCCGTAATGGCATGCTCAAAATTGCTAGCGTCACTAGCATCTACAAAATGCACCTTGATGCCAAGCTTCCCTAACGTATGGGCGAATAGATTGTACGTTCCTCCGTAAATACTGGATGACGACACAATTTCATCGCCCGCTGACGCAATGTTTAAGATTGAAAACGTAATTGCCGACTGACCGGATGCTACCGCGAGCGCTCCCGTTCCTTTTTCCAGTAGCGCTATTCGCTTTTCAAACACGTCCGTAGTTGGATTCATAATGCGGCTGTAAATATTTCCTTCACTCTGTAAGCTGAACAAACTTGCTGCGTGTTCACTATCATGAAACACATACGAAGACGTTTGGTAAATTGGGACTGTTCTTGATAACGTCGTCGGATCAACTTCCTGCCCTCCGTGAATAGCTACTGTTTCAGGCTTCAATTCTCTTTTTTGTGTCATAATGCTTTCTCCCTTGTCTTGGTTTTAACATAAGAACATTCTTTTATATAAATGCACAAAATCCTTTTTATTTTTACAACAAGGCAAATTATTTTTTCTATACCATTTTTTAGTTCACAAAAATGAATTGAATGATTTGCTACAATAAATCAGCTTAAACTGATATACCAAGTTTTATTTTTATTAGCAATCAACTAAACTTTTTATTGATAAAAATAGATATAAACCACAACTTTTCTCTAACTCTTTCTTCTAAACAATAGATTTTAACAAAAAGGAGCGTCAATCACTTGGTCGATTTACCAAAAAACAGATTTCTCTCTGGTACGATCAGTACGGTGAAGCAGTCTTTAAGTTTATCTTTATGATGATTAAAGACTACCAGCAAGCAGAAGATTTAACCGAAGAAACCTTTGTAAAAGCATACGTTCATATCGATGCTTTTCAAGAAACAGTGGACATTCTAAACTGGTCAGAAAGCAAAGTGAAGTCTACTTTATTTCGGGCACTGCACGGCTTAGAACGACAGCTTCTGAAGGGAGATTATGAATATGACAGCAAACCAAGACAAACGCAATAAACATATTTTCAAAGAGTTAGATGCAAGCTTTTCGCTGAGCGAATCAACGAGGAAAAGAATGAAGCAAAATATTATGGTGGAAATTGACCAAAGAGCTACAAGAATTCATTCACCTGTCCGAAAGAAACCGTTTCAAAAGAAGCTGCTTTATACAAGCTTAGCCACATGTCTACTAGCAGCTTTGTTTATTGGTTCAACCTTTGTCTCACCTGCCATGGCTCAGGTAGCTTCTAAAATCCCTTACCTTGGAAAGCTTTTTGAACCTGAACCAATTACAGATATAATCTTTGATACCTTAGAGAAACAAAACTATAAAGTAAGCAGTGTAGGAACTGTTTATCCAGACGGCAAAATCATGGATGACATACAACGAACATTGAAAGCTAAAGGATACCATTTAGTAACGATTGGAATTACTACTCATGTTGATAAAGATAATCACGATAGCTATTCTATTGACCTGGAAATAGCGGATACAGAAACAAGAACAGACGCTATAAAAAAAGAAGCGCAACAAATTTTAAAGAAATATGATCAAGCAAACACGGACATTACATTTACAAAAGTAAACGGACCAAAACGCGAACAAGGCGGACGCTGGGGAACAATCGTTACCACAATAGGGGATGGTTTACTAAGCAAAAAGAAATATGAAGTCGTTGGAATTGGTTATTCAGTTAACCCATCTCCGCACCTAAACATTACAATATCTCGTCAAGAAGAACCGCAGCTATTTGCAAAAGAACTAGAAAAAGTTGTAGAGGAATTTTTAGAATCAGATAAGATGAAGAAACAACTTCAAGGTGATTCATATGAAGTTATTATTCAAAATGAAGCTGGGGAAAGGTTAAACTAGTTTCATAAAAAGCACCTATTTTAGGTGCTTTTTTGTGTCTACTCTTTTACAGGTTAATACAGTT
>NZ_BCVD01000079.1 GCF_001591565.1 Priestia flexa NBRC 15715
CTTTATTGTAGATGAAAATCAAGAGATTTCATCTCAATGCCATTTACAAGTAACGTTAAAGTGTGTAAGCCGCTATAGTGTTTACGCGTAGATAAGTCTTTAAAGGAAAGCTTTCTTTCATAGTGTTTAGATAAATGCTTTTTGACTTGAAACTCTGCTAGCTTAAACACTTTTCTTGTGCGATTACCTCGTGATTTTACATAATCTACTGCATATTCAATACGAATTTTCTCTTCTGTTTCGCCATATAGATCAAATTGAAAAGTTAAAGAGCCTCCAATTGCTGTTTCGGGAGCTGAAAGTTGAAAATTTGAGATTGTCACTTGATGATTCTGGTCAAAGCCAAAAAGCTGTAGAACTTTTGGATGGCCATTTTTCAATAGCGTGCGACATGCATGTTTTAAAATCCAATCTGTGTGTGGGTGCTTATTAAGGTTAGCCTCAGTAAAAGTTAAAAGAAGATCAGGATGTGTTTTAGAAATATCATTTAAATTATTTGCTACGCTTTTACGTACATACAAAGATGAATCTTGAAGTAAGTTATTTAACACGGGAAACACCGGCCTTGGGTCTTGTTTAAATGATGGAATAGATATTCCCCAAGGAAGGCGAGGACGACAGCCTTCACTGGCAAGGCGGCGAACGTGTTCATTTTCATGAGTAGACCATGTTAAAAATTGTTCCATCATGCGTTTTTGATCTTTGAGTAAAAAAGGTCGAACCGCAAACTCTGAAGTAGAGTAGGTCGTGAAAAAAGCAAGCGCATCTATAGACATTTCCCATTCGTTCAAACCATATTGTTCTACATAGTCTGGAAAAGTAATTCCAGCAAGCTGTCCCTTAAATTCAGGGGCGACTTTATATAAAACAGCAAGTGCTCCGTGATAATCTAAAGCTAAATGCTTATGTAGCATTATAGTAATGTGCCTCATTCTGTCTTTTAATGATTGATTGTCCCACTCTTTATGAAAAACACCTGATATAAAAGCATCTTTTGAAAATGAAGAATAAGCTGCTTTTATCGAATGGGCCAGCTTGTTAACAAAATGTTTATTGTAGATATTTCTTTGCTCAGCCATTGGTACACCTCTTCTATATAAATTGATAAAGTAAGGTAGAGACAGTATTCTTAAGATAAACGCCCTCGTAGCTCAGAAGGGAAGAGCGCCGGAAAACATTGTAGCCACCGGGTCGCAAGGTAAGGGTTTCAGAAGCACCGAAAAGCAAAATAAGCTGAAACGGGTGAAATTCCCGTTGGTGAAACTCCGTAGGGAAGCGTGTTCCCCCGAACCTAAGCTTACGAAAGGAGTGCGGGTTCGAATCCCGTCGAGGGCATAAAAAAAGCAGAGAATTTCTCTGCTAATTACCACTCTTTTGGTTCATAGTTTAATTCTTTAAACAGCTGGTTACGCTCTTTTTTTGTTAAATCACGCCACTGACCAACCGGTAAATTATTTAAGTGGATATTCATAATACGTGTACGCTGTAGGCGTAATACCTGGTAACCTAGGACTTCACACATACGACGAATTTGACGGTTAAGCCCTTGGGTTAAAATGATTTGAAATTCGTATTTCGACAGCTGCGTTACTTTACACGGCAGTGTTTTTGTTCCTAAAATATGTACACCCTCTGACATGTTTTTAACAAATTCTGGAGTGATAGGCTTGTCCACAGATACCACATACTCTTTTTCATGCTGATTTTCTGCACGTAGAATTTCGTTTATAATGTCATTATCATTTGTTAAAAGAATAAGGCCGTCTGAATCTTTATCCAATCGTCCTACGTGGTGAATACGTAACGGATGATTGACAAGGTCAATGATATTTCCCTTTACTTTCTTCTCACTTGTACTTGTAATGCCAACTGGCTTATTTAAAGCAATATATACGTTGTTACGAGCGATACGAAGCTGCTCTCCGCTTACTCGAACGTCATCGCCAGGATATACTTGGTCACCAATTTTTGCTTTCTTACCATTAATGGTTACGCGACCTTCGCTAATTAATTTATCTGCACCGCGTCTGGAAGCTTTTCCAGATTCGCTAATGAATTTATTAACTCGCAGTTTCATCACATCCATATCTTCATTCATTTTACTTTAAAGTAATGCCTTAATATCTTATCATGCCAAGGGAATTCCGTCATTAGTTGTTCTTTTTATTATTAACAAATTTCATCTGTTTTTAACAGTAAAAAAAGGATGGAGAAAACTGTTAGCATGCTTTGTATGCATTTAGCCATGCTAATAAGTGAGATGCCAAGCGAGGCTTTCTCGTTAAAGGTAAGTATCCTAACTTTGAGGTGATAAGAATGAGTTATAAAGATCAATTAGATCCGCACTCAGAACTTTTTAGCCACAACTGGACAAGACCGAAGCGCTCGAAATCGCAGGTAAATGGACATACTCAAATGTCACAAACAAACATTATTTTGCGAAGTAATGCGAAAGCGCATCGTTGGTAAGGATGCTATTCTCTATGCAAAAGGCGCGCACAGCGCCTTTTGTTAATTCATTGAAAATGGAGGGGTAAATGATGAATCAAAAAAGTCGTGTAGAAGCGGAAAAAGCGAAATATTTTTCGTCTCAAATTGTTAAAAAACCAGGTCATTCTGATGGTGTATACGAAGAGTTTTCAAGTGAGCTTGATCAAGCTGATTTAAAAGCTCAAGAACGTGCAAAAGCTGCAGATGAACGTCAAAGTCATTAATGAATAAAATAGCTGCCGTTTGGCAGCTATTCGATAGTCAATAGTTATTATTCTCCTTGTGCGCCACCAAGCGTTTTTTGGTGAGCATGCTCCGCTTCATTTCCGTTCTTTCTAAGCTTAGCTGCTTTGTCATCAACTAGCTTTGATTGATCCACTTCTTGTGAAGGAGTTAGCTTTTTCTTAGACAATAGAATCACCGCCTTTCGATTACACTTTTAGCTTTTCTAAAACTCAATAAAATATCAGCCTAAAATAAAAAAGACTCCACAATTGGAAGTCTTTTATTTTTTCAGAAGTAGATAAATGAAATAGGGAGCACCAATTAACGCAACAATAATTCCGGCCGGAACTCCTTCAGAAGTCATTAAGTTACGTCCGATTGTATCAGCTATTAAAAGGAAAAAGCCACCCATTAAAATAGCTACGGGAATAAATAGCTGGTTTCTTGGTCCTACAAGGCTTTTTGCAAGGTGAGGAGCAATTAATCCAATAAATGCAATTCCACCGCTTACAGATACGGCAGAAGCTGCAAGGGCTACAGCAGCAAGTAACAGTGTGATTCGTTCTTTTTCAATGGAGATTCCAACACCGATAGCCGTATGCTCATTGAGCGATAAAATATTAAGTCTATTAGCTTTGTATAAAACAAAAGGAATTAATACCATTAGCCAAGGTAAAAGAGCTAAAACAAACGGCCAGTCTGAACCCCAAATGTTTCCGGCTAACCATTTTGCAATAAAGTCCACCTTTTGACGTTCAGCAGAAGAGATTAAGACAATCATGACTCCGGATAGAGCCATGGAAAACCCAACCCCAGTTAGTACTAACTTAGTAGGGGCGAGGCCTATATTTCTTTCATAGGCAAACGTGTAAATCAAGGCTGCAGTTATAATGGCTCCAATAAATCCAACAAAGGGAATCATATACACAAATGAGCCAGGGTCAATTGGGAAGAATAAGAAAAATACCGCGACTCCTACTCCAGCACCTGAGTTAATTCCAATAATGCCTGGTTCTGCTAAATCATTTCGGGTAATGCTCTGTAAAATAGCTCCTGATAAAGCAAGAGCCATACCAGCTAGTAATGTAATAACGATACGAGGCAGACGGATTGAAAATAAGATAAATTCTTCTTTAAACGTTCCTTGTCCAAATAGAGTCGGAAGCAAGCGGTCAAAGGATAAAGACGCATAGCCTAATCCCATGCTAACAGTAATTGTCAGCAAAATAAGAACTGTTAGTAAAAGCAAAATAAATAGCTGTTTTTTTCGTAGTGTAGGATGAATCATCGGATTGTGTGACCTCCTTTTTTAATAATAAACAAAAAGAAAGGGAGGCCAATCATTGCTACAACTGCAATAATGGATGTTTCGTACGGAGCGTTAATTGTGCGTGCTAACGTATCCGCAAACAACATAAACGATGACCCGATAAGTACAGACATTGGGATGATAAATCGGTAATCCGTTCCGACAATCGCTCTTACGATATGAGGAATCATCAGACCAATAAAGACAAGGTTACCGGCTAAAGCAACCGATGCACCCGCCAATAACACAATGACTCCAAACAAAATAACTTTAATCTTAGTCGTATGCTGTCCTAATCCCGTTGCTACCTCATCACTTAAACTAAGAATGGTCAGCTGTCTAGCAAGAGTAAGTGCAATCAATGTGCCTACTATAATAAATGGAATCACAATGGATAATTGTTTCCAAGATGTTAAAGTAAGTCCTCCAGAAGTCCACATAGACACATCTTTTGAAATGTTAAAGTAAATGCCAACAGCATCGGCGATTGCATATAGAAAAGTAGAAACTGCGGCACCAGCTAATACAATGCGGAGAGGGGAAAAACCTCCTCTTTTTAGAGAGCCAATGCCAAATACTAGCCCAGCGCCAACACCAGCTCCAATAAAGCATGCAATCATAATCCAAAAATAGTTGGCAGATGGAATGAGAGCAATTGTCAGAGCAAGAGCAGCTTTAGCACCAGCTGTTAATCCGAGTAAACCAGGGTCTGCTAGTGGATTCCTTGTCATCCCTTGCATGATACCACCTGATACTGAAAGAGCGATACCTACAAAAATAGCTGCTACTTCTCGAGGAAGGCGAAGTTCGCGAATAATTAAGATTTGATTATTTGTACTAGTTGAGGTAAGCGCTAACCAAACATCTTTTATAGAAATGTTAGCTGCCCCAAAAACCATTGAAATAATGAACATTCCAATAAAGATTAAAAATCCAAGAATAAGTTTAAGTGTAAAAGGAATAAATGGTGTTTTGTTCGTTGTCATGAGCCTCTCATCTTTTCTTTTATAGAATAAAGCAAAAGGAATTCTTAAAATAAGAATTCCTTTTTATGATTGGATTACTGCTGTAAAAATTTCTCTTTAAAGAAGTCTAATTGATATTCTAATGAAATTGGATCATTAAAATAAAACTCTTTTGCATTTGCTTCAAACAGTTGCTTGTTCTTTACAGCAGGAATGTTTTTGTACGTATCCGTTTCTTGGAATGACGTATCTCCATCTGTATTTTTACTGAAGATTACGTAGTCACCGGCATACTCAGAAAGAACCTCTGGTGAAATTGCATAATAGCCATCTTTTAATGCCATTTCTTTTACTTTTTCAGGCATTTTTAATTTCATCTCTTGATATAAAATTTCTGTACCACGTGCCCAATTGTCACCAAATACATAGAGTTGTTTGTCAAAGTTTTCAATAACTGAAACGGTTGCATCTTCACCAATTTTTGCTTTGATGTCTTCACCAGCCACTTTTGCATCAGCTTTGAATTCATCAATCCATGCTTGTGTTTCTTTTTCTTTGTTTAAAGCTTTACCAATTTCTAAGTGCTGAGTTAAATAATCTACTTTACCGTATGTATACGTAACGGTTGGAGCAATTTCTTGTAGTTTATCAATGTTTTTTGTTGTCGATAAACCAATGATTAAATCTGGGTTTAATTCAATGATTTTTTCTAAGTCGTCTTCTGTTACAACTTCCGCATCTTTTAGCTGGTCTTTGAAGCGAGGGTTGTCTTTTGACCATGAATCTACGCCAACTACGTTTGTATCTAAAGCTAAAACGTTTCCGACAAATGAAGCAAGAACAACTACGCGCTTAGGATCAGCAGGAACTTCAATTGGTCCATTTTCAGATTCATATGTAACAGTATCTGATTTTTTATCTTTTGCTTCATTACCTTGACTTTCGTTTGAGTTACCGCAAGCACTAATAATGAGCAGTAGTAAGAGCACAAAGGGAAGTAATAATTTTTTCATGTTGTTAATCTCCTTCTATAATAAATTATATGTAATACACATCGGTTTATTTGTTCTAGGATCGCGTCCAATTTCAGCATCGATCTGGAAGACCTCTTTTAAAACGTCTTGCTGCATGACTTCTTCACAGGTACCGGCTTTTATAATTTCGCCATCTTTCATTGCGATAATATAATCTGCAAAGCGGGCGGCTTGATTTAAGTCGTGAAGAACCATAATAACAGTGCGATCTTGCTCTTCGTTAAGCTTTTGTAACAGCTCAAGTACTTCAAGCTGATGAGCCATATCCAGGTAAGTAGTGGGCTCGTCTAAAAAGATAATATCTGTTTCTTGAGCTAGGGCCATTGCAATCCACACGCGCTGTCGCTGACCGCCCGATAAGGCATCAACAGGACGGTACTTATAGTCTATTGTTCCTGTTACTTCAAGTGCCCAGTCAATAACTTCATAATCTTTTTTTGTTAAGCGACCAAATCCTTTTTGATAAGGAAAACGTCCATAAGATACGAGCTCTCCTACGGTGAGTCCGTTTGCGCTTTCAGGGGACTGAGGAAGGATTGCTATTTTCTTTGCAAGTTCCTTGGTGTTTTCTTTTGCAATACTAGAACCGTCCAATAATACAGTGCCGGACTGATGAGAAATCAAGCGTGTAATAGCTTTTAGCAACGTTGATTTTCCACATCCGTTTGAACCAATAATGGTTGTTATTTTTTTATCAGGAATTTGAACACTCAAATCTTTTACGATTACCCGTTCACCATATCCAATGTTAAGATCTTCTGTATGTAGGCGAACCATGGCGAAACCTCCCGTTCAAAAGTGTTAATTAGAATTGGTGATAATGATTATCATTTCTGATTCATTTTTACTATAATAGTCTGTTTGAATTCTGTCAATCATTATTTTTGTTTGTCAATTTGATTAAAAAGATGTATATTTAAATGAGAATGATAATCAATGATGATTACTAGGAGTGAGCGAATCGTGAAAAATTCAGAGCTTTATGATGTAACCGTAATTGGTGGCGGACCAGCAGGGCTATATTCGACCTTTTACAGCGGACTTCGTGAAATGAAAACGAAACTAATTGAATTTCAGCCTCGTTTAGGGGGGAAAGTGCACGTTTATCCCGAGAAAATGATATGGGACGTGGGGGGCTTAACTCCGACTCCTGGAGCTCAATTAATTGAGCAGCTTGTAGCTCAAGGATTAACGTTTGATCCAACAGTTGTATTAAACGAGAAAATTGAATCTATTTCTCGAAATAATGAAGGACACTTTTTATTAACGGGTTCTTCGGGCGAAATACATCGATCTAAAACAGTAATCATAGCGGTAGGCGGAGGGATTTTGAATCCACAAAAGCTAAAAATTGAAGGAGCAGAGCGCTTTGAGATTTCAAATTTAAATTATACTGTAAAGTCACTGCAACGCTTTAAAGATAAAGTCGTAATTGTTTCGGGAGGAGGCAATTCAGCCATCGACTGGGCTAATGAATTAGAGCCTGTTGCAAAAAAAGTGTATTTAACATATCGAAAAGACTGTCTATCTGGTCATGAGTCACAGGTGACGCAGCTAATAAATAGCTCTGCAACTTGCATGTTAAATACGTCAATTAGTAAATTAATAGCTGATGGGAACAGTGAAAAAATTGCTAAAGTAGAGCTTACTAACCATTTAACTGGAGATATTACATATCTACCAATTGACGAAGTAATCATCAACCATGGATATGAGCGAGACACATCATTACTTCAAAAAAGTGAGCTTTCAATTGAAATGATTCATGATTATTATATTGCGGGAAACTCGTCAAGTGAAACAACTGTGCCCGGCTTATACGCAGCAGGTGATATTCTGCAGCATGAAGGCAAAGTAAACCTAATTGCTGGTGCGTTTCAAGATGCAGCAAATGCCGTAAATCGAGCAAAGCTGTTTATTGAGCCTAATGCTAATAAAGTTGCAATGGTCTCTTCTCATAATGAAGTGTTTAAAAAACGCAATAGAGAGCTAGTAAAGCAAATGTTACAAGCATAGAAGGTGGCTGCAGATATAGTAGCCATCTTTTTTATCGTGTAATTGTACCGTGACAAACTACTAGAGAATTTCATATAATTTTATAAGTAAGCGCTTACAAAATTTTAAGGGGATGAAGGGAATGACGAATACAGAGAAATATAGGTTTGAAACAAAAGCGGTTCACGGAACGTATAAATCAAGCATGCATCACGACAGCCTTGTTACACCGCTTTATCAAACATCTACTTTTACGTTTTCAAGCTTAGACCAAGGAGCACGACGTTTTGCAGGAGAAGAGAGTGGATATGTTTACTCAAGGTTATCAAACCCCACCGTAGCAGAATTTGAAAGTCGAATGGCAGAGCTAGAAGAAGGCGAAGAAGCGCTAGCATTTGGTTCGGGAATGGCTGCTGTATCTGCAGCTTTAATTGGTTTAACAAAGGCTGGAGATCATATTCTTTGTTCAAAAGGTCTCTACGGCTGTACGTTTGGTTTATTGGAGCTATTAAATGAGAAATATAGCATTACACATTCTTTTTCAACGTTTCTAACAGTAGAAGAAATAAGAGCTAGCATTACTGATAAAACTGCATGCATTTATATTGAGACACCGATTAATCCTACTATGCACGTCATTAATTTACCTCTTGTAGTGGCAGTAGCAAAAGAGCATGGAGTTCCAGTCATTGTGGATAATACATTTTTAACGCCGTATTTGCAAAAGCCGTTAACTCTTGGATGTGATCTTGTTATACACAGCGCAACCAAATATATTGGTGGGCATGGTGACGTTGTGGCAGGCGTAATGGTTGGAAGTACAAATCTTATTCAAGGTATAAGAAAGACTGTTCAAAAAGATATCGGTGGCATTCTTGCGCCTTTTGATGCGTGGTTATTAATTAGAGGCTTAAAAACCCTGCCTGTCAGGATGGATCGTCATTGTGAAAATGCAGAAAAAATTGTTGAAAAGCTAAAAATACACCCAAAAGTGAAAGCTGTTTATTACCCGGAAATAGAAAGTAGCTTCGAAAAGCAAATGAAAAGAAGTGGAGGGGTGTTAGCTTTTGAATTAAATGGATCAGAAGAATCTGTGAAGAAGTTTGTGAATGAACTAAGCTTAATCTCCATTGCAGTTAGCTTAGGTGATACAGAAACTTTAATCCAACACCCTGCTTCAATGACGCACGCGGTTGTTCCAGAAGCTATTAGAAAGGAAATGGGCATATCAAACGAGCTATTGCGCCTATCTGTAGGCTTAGAATTTTGGGAAGATATATGGAAAGACTTAGAAAATGCACTTGATAAAATTAGCTAATTATGTAAGAAGGAAAAGACCTTTTTAATAGGGTCTTTTTTGTTTTGTCAAGAATTTTGTTCTGAAAGTAAAAAGTTATGTTGAAATATACATATTCACTAGTTATAATGGTGTACATGCTTCTAATGAACGTTTTTAAATTATTCTGAAAAATCTTTTTAGGAAGTAATTTCAGCCAAGAAAGACGGAGGGTTTTAGGTGTCAAATAAAATACCATTTTCATTTATTGTTGTAATTGGTCTTATGTTATTCGCTCTATTTTTTGGAGCAGGAAATTTAATCTTTCCAGCCATGCTTGGTCAATCAGCCGGTACGAATTTATGGTCTGCAAACGCTGGCTTTTTACTTACAGGGGTAGGACTTCCTTTAATAGGGGTAATGGCTCTTGGGTTTTCAGGCAAAGATGATTTGCAGTCTTTAGCTAGTCGAGCACATCCTGTTTTTGGGATCGTGTTTACGATTGTTCTTTACTTAGCAATCGGTCCACTTTTTGCAATTCCTCGAGCGGGAACAGTTTCTTATGAAATTGGCGTCAAGCCATTTTTATCAGAAGGAGTAGGAGGTCTACCTCTATTAATTTTCACCATCATTTTCTTTGGAGTTGCGTGCTTCTTTTCCCTTAAGCCAGGTAAGATTGTTGATATTATTGGAAAGGTGTTAACACCTGTTAAAATTGGGTCTATTGGCATTTTAGTTGTTGTAGCAGTTGTAGCTCCAATTGGTGAATTTAAAGCTCCTTTGGAAGCGTACGAAACCAATTCATTCTTCAAAGGCTTTCAAGAAGGATACTTAACAATGGATACGCTAGCTTCATTTGTATTCGGTATTATGATTATTAACGCTATCCGTGAGAAAGGGGCTACGACTAGAAAGCAAATCATTGGGGTATGCGGAGCGGCAACTCTTATTACAGCCACAGTATTAGGTGTCTTTTATACGGCTCTGGCTTATATGGGAGCAGCAAGCGTATCTGAGCTAGGCTATTTAGATAATGGAGGTGCCGTGCTTGCGAGCGTATCAAATTATTATTTTGGCTCATTTGGAGGCGTGTTTTTAGGTATTATGATTACCGTGGCATGCTTAACAACAAGCATTGGGTTAATTATTGCCTGTTCTACTTTCTTTCACCAGCTATTTCCTAAAGTTAGCTATAAAGCAATTGCTGTTATTCTATCTGCTTTTAGCGCACTTGTTGCTAATATCGGTTTAACACAGCTAATTGCAGTTTCTGTACCAGTACTAACGGCTATTTATCCGCTTGCCATTGTGCTTATTGCGCTTACGTTTTTACATCCTTTATTTAAAGGACACCCTGTCGTATACCAAGGAAGTTTACTTTTAACATTCATCGTAAGTTTATTTGATGGACTAGGTGCTGCTGGGGTGAAAATTCAGGCAGTTGATTCAGCTTTTACACAATTGTTACCGCTATATTCTGTTGGATTGGGATGGGTTGTTCCAGCGATTATTGGAGGAATCGCGGGATATATTGTTGTATTGTTACGAGCAGGAACAGTCTTAAATAGACCAAGTAAATAGAAGTGAAAAGCATGCTGAAGAGCATGCTTTTTTTGTTACAACCACTCCAAAAACTCCAAGCGATTACCAAAAGGATCATGTACATAAATGCGATTAGCGTTTGGTAACTTTTCATCTTGTATAAAAGCAACGTGATGAGCTGCAAGATGCTCTTTCAAAGCAGATAAATTTTCAACTTCAAAAGCAGGATGTGCCTTTTTGGCAGGTATAAACGATTGGTCAATTCCGATGTGAAGTTCACAGTCGTTGATCTTAAACCACAAACCACCATTTTTCTGAAGTACGACAGGCTTTTCAACTTCCTGAAAACCAAGAAGCTCATGAAAAAAGCGTCTAGCTCTATGTTCACTATTAGGCGGAGCAGCCAGCTGAACGTGATCGATGCGTTTAAGAGAATACATCAATGAATCGCCTCCATCTGAATTCACTTCTTTCTTCTATATTAGTATAGTGGGTAGCTCTATCGAGTAGTAGAAAGAAAAAGTAGTGCACGATAATAAGAAATCCTTATAAAAAGATTAATTTTTTAGAAAATTTATTGATTTCTGTTTTCTTGTCGTGTTACCCTTTTGAAAAGGAATTTAAATGGGAATTTTTCTAAAACATCAATAGAGGGGAAGGCAGCTATGAATCCAGAAGTGAATCAAGTTGAGAAAAAAGGGGTTATACTAAGGGTATTAGATTCAATTGAAAGGGTTGGGAATAAACTTCCACACCCCGCAGTATTATTTGTTATTTTTGCTATGAGCATTATGGCTGTTTCATGGATTGTAAGTGTATTTGACGTAACGACCGTTCATCCTGGAACAGGTGAAGAACTTCCAATTAGAAATATGTTTTCTAAAGAAGGGATTCAGTTTATCTTTACATCAATGCTATCCAATTTCACAGAGTTTCAGCCTCTTGGTTTAGTACTAGCTATGATGCTTGGTATCGGAGTGGCTGATAAGGTTGGACTAATTGAAACGTTTATTAAAAAGACTATTATAAATGCACCTAAAAGTGTTATTACATACGCAATTGTTTTTGCAGGAGTGCTTGGTAATTTAGCAGCAGATGCGGCGTTTGTCATTATTCCTCCGCTTGCGGCAACCATTTTTTATACGCTAGGAAGGCATCCTTTTGCTGGTTTAGCAGCTGGCTTTGCGGGAGTAGGTGCAGGGTTCAGTGCTAACTTGGTCATTTCAGGTAATGATGCTTTATTATCCGGAATTGCAAATGAAGTAGTGAAAACGGTAAGCGATACGGCAACGGTAACACCCGTTGATAACTGGTTTTTTAATGCGGCATCTGTAGCGCTTGTTGTTCTTGTCGGTGGACTTGTAACAGAAAAAATTATTGAGCCAAGACTTGGTACGTACAAAGGGAATAAAGCATCCGTGATGTCAGAGGTATCGAACCTTGAAGCAAAAGGGCTTCGAAACGCTGGTATTGTAGGGTTTCTTTACATAGGAATGATTGTTATGATGACCGTGCCAAAAAGTGGACTGCTAAGAAGCGATGAAGGAACTATTATTCCAAGTCCATTCTTAGATGGTATTGTACCAATTACGCTTATTTTCTTTCTTTTAATTGGAATGGCATATGGATTTACGGTAGGGAATCTAAAATCTATTTCCGATGTTCCTAACTTAATGGCAGAATCGATGAAAGATATGGCTGGCTTTATTGTCTTAATTTTTGCGGCTTCTCAGTTTATTGCGTACTTTAACTGGACGAACATTGGTACGTGGATTGCTGTAAGTGGAGCTGAGATACTAACAGGAATTGGGCTAACAGGACTGCCTGTTATCATCGGATTCATCTTTTTGACTGCAGTATTGAATTTATTTATCTTTAGCGGGTCTGCCCAGTGGGCTTTAATGGCTCCTATCTTTATCCCGATGTTAATGTTGCTTGATTATCATCCGGCATATGTGCAAATGGCTTACCGAATTGCCGATTCGTCCACTAATGTTATTACGCCATTAAATCCGTATTTTCCAATTATCTTGGCATTAATGAAAGATTATGATAAAAGGTCAGGGATTGGCTCACTGATTTCCTTAATGCTGCCGTATAGCGTAGTCATTTTGGTTACGTGGACTCTATTCTTTCTAATTTGGAATCTTCTTGGGCTTCCAATTGGGCCAGGGATTGAGATGTTTATCAATAAATAAAAAAGTCGCTGTGTAAAGCGACTTTTTTATTTGTCATCACCGCATTTTGGAGATAATGCCATTAGGATCTTGGCAGTAGCTTCATGTCCATAAAAATCGTATCCCATACCCCATCTTTTTCAGTGAAGCGTGTGTGAAAGCCCCTTGATTGCCAAAATGCAAAGCCGCTAGGAAGGAATGGGTGAGTGTGTAAGCTTAAGACATCATACGTCCCTTGACTAAAAGACAGTGCTTGTTGAAAGAGCTGTTTACCAATTCCACAGCGGCGATACTTTTCGTCAACATAACACTTAACAATTTCAGCTGTGTTTTCTGGATAAAAGTCGTTCAGATGACTAAAACGACGGTCATATGGATAAACACAAATGGTTCCAATTACTTCATTGGTAGGTGAAAAAGCAGCGAAGAAAGCTGTTTTTTCTTTATGTAAGTAGTGCATTTCAAAGTTTGCTAAATCTGGAGAAAGGACATCCTTATTCAGCATGGGAAACAGTTGACTGCGCATTTTAACTAAAAAAGCAACAACTTGTTTTGCGTCTGTAGTGGTGACTTGCTTAATAGCGACAGTAGATAGCATAAAATTTCTCCTTAGACTAAAAAAATTCCGTGTATGGTGAGAGTATACACCATTTCTTTGTAAAAAAGATCGGTGTTTTCTGAAAAATAACTTTTAATATTCTGTAAATTAGATTATAGTCTAATTAGATAAATATCTAACTAGGAGTGTTTATATGCAGTTGAAACGTATTGTGGACTTTCATAAAACAATGGGCGATCCGACGCGAATTCGTATTCTAAGTTTACTAAAGTCAGGACCCCTGAACGGGCAAGCAATTGCAGGCAAGCTAGGACTAAAACCGCCAACGATTACGCACCACATGGCAAAGCTTCGAGATATTGGACTCATTAAAGAACGAAGAGACAAAAATACGATTTATTTTTATCTGAATGTCAAAGCACTAGAAGCAAGCGCAACGGCTATTTTAACGATTGTAAATGAAGAGGTGATTGAAACAGTGGAAGAAAATGATCGTTTTAAAATTTTAAAGCCCTTTTTTACTGCTGATGGAAAGCTGACAAATTTACCAGCACAGCGTAAAAAGCGTATGGTTGTGCTTGAAAAGATTATCAGTGATCTTAAGTATGGAATTGTTTATGAAGAAAAAGAACTGAATGAGTATTTAAAAAAGTTTCATGATGATTACGCAACGTTAAGGCGTGAATTAATCATGAATCATTATATGTATCGAAAAGATAATCAATATGAAATGAACCCTAAAGAGCTATGGGGTAAGATGTAAGCTAGTTTAATCAACTAGCTTTTATTTCACACAACTAATTAGATGGTTATCTAATTAGTTAAAGGGGATAGAAAGATGATTTATTTATTAAAAGTTGAGAAAGCATATCGAAGTTTATTTTTAGCAGGGGTTGTGAACGGAGTAGGAGATCGTTTCAGCCAAGTAGCGTTGTTAGCTTTGCTTTTAGAATATACGGAATCTGGCCTAGCAGTAGGTACAGCACTTGGCATTAGGGTTCTTCCGTTTCTTTTTTTTGGCCCCTTAGGAGGAGCGCTTGCGGATCGTTTTTCAAAGCCAATGATTTTAATTGTTACAGACCTCATTCGAATTCCGTTTGCTTTAGCTTTTATATGGGTAAACGATTCTTCAATGATTTGGCTTGTTTATGTAAGTACGTTTGTATTAGCAGCGGGAGAAGCTATCTATGCTCCTACAAGAAAGGCTTTAATACCTACTGTTATTCATTCGAACCGTATTGTACAGGTTAATAGTTTAGAGCAAGTATTATTAGGAATTGTATTAGTTGGTGGCTCTCTTATTGGTGGCTTTGCTTCTTTTTATATAGGAAGTGATGTCACGTTTATATTAAATGCGTGTTCTTTTTTATTTGCCAGTTTAATTGTATACAAACTAGTAGATAGAGGTGGACAACAAGTAAATTCGAAACCAACAGAATCCATTACAATTTCTGCTGTTTATTCAATTATTACGTCTTCGGTAGCTTTAATTTTGGTTTTTTGCTTTGAACTTTTTGTACCTATCTTTAATGGAATTGATAACGTACTCATTAGCGTGTATGCTGTTCAAGAATTTAACATAGAAAGCTGGGGGGTAGGCTTGTTTTACGGAGGACTTGGGATGGGGCTAATGCTTAGCTTTATTGTGGCGAATCGAATCCGAAAATATCTGTTGATTTGTGGATTAGTCTCTCTTGGAGTAGAAGGTATTTTCTTAATGATGATAAGTAACACCTATTCCTGGCAGCTAGCGTTTTGCTTTTATTTGGTTCTAGCATTCTTTTCAGGTATTAGCAACGCTTGTCTGGATTCAGTTGTTATGAGAGTGACGCCTTTACAACATCAAGGAAAGGTATTTGGTATGTTTACAACCATTTCCAACGTAACTCTGGGTTTATCTATGTTTGGAGCAGGCTTATTATTAACAGTAATAGATAGTCGAACACTTGGATTAATTGGTGGGATAGGATATGTAATCATCAGTGTAGGGTTAGTATGTATTTATATCATAAGGACTCTTAAGCAAAAAAAAACTCCTTTTATATAACATAATGAGTTGAAAGGCTGCTCAATTATTTTAGCAGCTTTTTTAGTTAATTAGGACCTATTAGTTTCTAAATATTGTTATTTATAGTTAAAATGTATTGTTTTGCTTTATTTTGTAAAAAATTATGAAAATTTAGTTTATTATAGAATGTGAAGGGATACATTCCACCTATTAAAAAGGAGCGTGAAGTAGATGAAGGTGTTAAAAAGTTTTTTTGCTATTATGCTAGTCTTTAGTGTTATTGCACCAGTAGGATCTGCAGAAGTGCCAGGAGTGAATCGCTCGATGAAGCAAGGAGCGACGAAAGGCCTTGTGTCTGTGTCACACCCTTTAGCAGCTAAAGTAGGGAAAGAAGTGTTAGAAAATGGTGGTAACGCCGTCGATGCAGCCGTAGCTATTCAGCTTTCTTTAAACGTTGTTGAGCCAATGATGTCAGGTATTGGTGGCGGCGGATTTATGATGATTTACGATGAGAAAGAAAACGATATTGAAATGATTGACGGTCGTGAAATGGCGCCAGCTAATGTAACATCGAAATTGTTCTTAGATGAAAAAGGAAAGCCTGTACCTTTTAGCAAGAGACACACAACTGGAAAGGCAGTTGGAGTTCCTGGTACAGCAAAAGTATTAGAACAAGCCCTTGCAGATCATGGGACAATGACATTTGAAAAGCTAATTGAACCAGCTATTAAACAAGCGGATAAAGGCGTTAAGGTGAATTGGTCGATGGCGCAGTATATTAATGAAAATAAGTCGAAGTTGAAAAATAATAAAGCAGCATCCGAGATTTTCTTTCAAAATGGCGAACCTCTTGAAGAAGGAGATTTACTCCTACAAAAAGACCTTGCTAAAACGTTTAGAATTTTGCAAGAGGATGGTCCTGCAGCTTTTTATGAAGGAGATATTGCGAAAGCTTTAGCTGAAGAAGTACAAGCTAAAGAAGGAACGATGACTGAAGAAGATTTAAAAAATTATACAGTTAAGAAAAGAGAGCCTGTAGCTACTACATACAGAGGTTATGATGTTATTAGTGCAGCACCGCCAAGCTCAGGTGGATTAACGGTGTTACAAATTTTAAAGCTGATGGAAGGTTATGATGTTAAAAAAATGGGAGCAAACTCTCCTCAGTACCTTCATTATTTAACAGAAGCGATGCACTTAGCGTACGCAGATCGCGCAGCTTATATGGCTGACGAAGATTTTTACAGCGTACCTAAAGAAGGCTTATTAAACGAAGAATATCTGAAAGAACGTCGTAAACTTATTAACAAAAATCGTTCAATACCTGAAGTGAAAGAAGGAGATCCTTGGAAGTATCAAGAAGGAGAGAAAGAAAAGAAAAAAGTCGTGAAAGAAGAAACGCCAATCGGACAAACCACCCATTTTTCAGTAGTAGATAAGTGGGGGAATATGGTTTCGTATACAACTACTATTGAACAAGTATTTGGGTCAGGTATTATGGTTCCTGGGTATGGCTTTATGCTTAACAATGAAATGACGGACTTTGATGCAACACCAGGGGGAGTTAACGAAGTAGAGCCAGGTAAGCGACCACGAAGCAGTATGTCCCCAACGTTTTTAGGAAAAGATGGCAAGCCGTTTATGGCGATTGGTTCACCAGGAGGACCAACAATTATTGCATCTGTCGCTGAAACAATTATGAATGTTGTAGATCACGACATGCCTATTCAAGAAGCAATTTTAACACCGCGTATTTATTCAGCAGCTTATCCAACTGTTAGGTGGGAGCCTGATATTGATCAAAATACGCGATTAGAGCTAATGGCTAAAGGACATGCTTTTGAAGAAACAGCGCAGCATATTGGGAATGTCCAAGCAGCTATTTTAAATCGAGAAACTGGAAAGATGTACGGTGGAGCTGATAATACGCGTGAAGGAACGGTTTTAGGAGTAGACCGCTTTTCCTATAAAGCAAAACAGCCCAAGCCAATTCAAGAACAAAAAGAGGGGCCGTTCACAGTAAAAGTGAATAATGTCGAATACCCATATACGCATGACCAGCTTAAGCTCATTGATGGAAAGCCTTATGTACAAGCTGATAAACTGCTACTTGGTTTGGGGCTTTTAAAAACGAGCGATTTGAAGATGTATAAGCCAACGAAACACTCCTACTTACCGGCTGCTACTACTGCAGTAGGAGCAGGATTTGAAGTAGAGTGGGATGAAGAGAAAAAAGAGCTTTCTTTAGAGAGGGACCCTGTAGAAATTGATAATCCAATTGATGATGAAGATGGAGACATTATCACGAACTAAAGTTTAGTATTAAAAGAGACTGAGACATAGGTAGTTCAGGTTCCTCCCCGTGGAAAGCGCAATGGAACGAACGTGTTCAGCTAACCTA
>NZ_BCVD01000080.1 GCF_001591565.1 Priestia flexa NBRC 15715
GTATTTTTTACATAATTAAAATCAATCAGGATTCTATTTGTCGGTGTTTGTTCTTACAATTCTTCGCCAAAATTCACTAAATATAAAACATATTCATGACCTGTATTCATTACGCTGGCAAATTGAAATTTTGTTGAAAACATGGAAAACTTTCTTTCAAATTCACAAGTGTAAAAAAATCAAGAAAGAACGCTTACCTGGCTCCTTTAATTGGATTGAATACCGGTGAGGTCTTATAATAATGAAACAAAATAGTGTCGTAATAAAGACTGTTTTAATTCAATTTTAATTACGACACTCTTGATCAATTCCTTTAAACAGAATTTTTATTTTTAATAAGCCATGCATGTAAAAGTTCTGGCATTGAGTGTTTCTGAGCATTTTCTTCTTTAGAAATCATCCTTAAAGCTTTTTGCAAGCTTTGATTTCCAATTAATGATAAAAAATCCGCGCTAAATTGATTAAACCCCCCAATGGCAGAGGTTCCAATTTTAAAAGACAATTCATTTCTTTGTTCAGTAATATACATTAATAAATGTTTGAACTCGGATAATGTAAACGAAGCATTATACTGATCACAAAGATAAAGTTCTTCATCTTTCGACTGCGAAGAACTAATTCCTTCTTCTACACTGTCTCTATTTAAATCTACTATATAAATAAGGGATTCATTTGACATATAAGGAACTAAACACTCTAACACCTCTAAAGGATATTTAAACAATCCAAAACATAAGTGAATAAAAATTACATCATACGTTTTTCCTGAAATATCCAATGGTTGGCTCTCGATTTCTGTGCATATAAAATCAGCATCTATATTAAGTTGATTTGCAGAATTAATCGCATCTTTTGATGAATCGATACCCATCAATACTGCACGAGGTAATTTTTCGGATAAATATTTTAGTACCTGCCCTTGCCCACAACCTATATCTAAGATAGAATCGGGTTTCCTATTAAACGTTGCTTCATAAAAAGCAATAAAAGTTTCTACAGATAGGATTCTGATAGTTGAAGTCTCTCTATTGTCGTAATTTGAACTTATTTTTCTTTTCCCTGGCTCAACAAACCAGGACTGGGCTTGAGCTCTTTTTTCTTCAAGCTCTTTTATTTTTTTTTGTATTTGCATACAGTAGACCACCTTTAAAAACTTTACCACTCAGTTTGAGACAAAGTGGGGGTTTTCGTTTTGAATGTTTTTTTCCTTACTGGACGGAAAAATTGAATTGCTAAATTATGAGTAATGTGAAAAGCTATAGAAGCTAAAATACCGAAAGCTAGAAATGATAGGACGACAAGAATCGTAAAAAGTGACATATAAGCAATTGATTTAAATCCGCCTAACGGTAAATGTAGTATGATAAAACCAATTGAACTAATAAGAATAGCTAATGGAAGAGAATCGAATAAGTACGTTAGTAGCAAAAAAGGGAGGCAAAAACGCCAAATTACTTCCTCAGATAAAGCAGCTAATGGAAGAAACACCAATGAATCAATGTTAATTGAGTGCTTCCCTTTAAATACAACTACCTTTTTTTTTATTTTCCATATTACCAATGGAAAAAGAGCTCCCAATAACCCAAAAAACAAAATACCATAGATATTATTATCATTTGAAATATCTGAAATAAGCTCTCGAAAAATGACACTACAGCAAATCAGAGCTGCAATAATCGTTGTAATATCATAACTTCGTTGGGGTGTAATATATTTAAAGATTTTTCGATGGACAGATGGTTTATCATTCATGATTTTGACTATCATTTTAGAATTAAAGGGACCCAAAAAATGAATTAGGATCCCTAAGGCTGATACAATTAATATCATTCATTTAAATACCAGCAACTAATGTGTAGATTGGAGCATCATCTACGCCATTATAGCCACCGATCATTTTCATTAACTCATCATCGATAAATCCACCGTAAGGTCGACTGTTAATCTTTTGTGCCGTAGATAACAAAATCATGTTTTGCATTACATGTCCTGCCTCCATAAAAACAAACCGATAAGACCGATGCCCGTACTTAAACCGCGAACGCCAAAAATTTGCAGAAACCACTACAGCAAATGCAAAATCTTGAACAGCCTCTTCTTGCAACATGATTTTCATAAATTCTTCTTCCGAATATTCCCCTAACTTTACCAAACCTCTTCGATAAGGGTCAAAATGATAAATACCTTTTTCTAAACTATCCACTTTATTAACTACAACAAACAGATCTAGAGGATAGAGCGCGCCACCAGATGGTATTGGACGTCTAGGACCTTCTGGACGTTCTACCAGTCCATAACTTTTTTGTAAAACAGTTGATAGTTTTTCTAATGAAACACTTCTACCTTTAAAATTTTCCACACTTCTCCGCTCATTAATTGCATCATCTAGTGATACGTTGGTGTTTAACGGAGTTGGTAGTGGAATCAATGGTAAGTCATCAAATCTTTTACCTGCATGTCTAGCAATCTTTTGCAAAGTTTCAGATCGACTTAAACCCGCCACTCCGGGTGCATCCCAAGCCATTGAGCTTCGATAAACTTTTGTTGCTTCAAACCAATTTTCAGATGGGTCATCAAATTGCAATCTTTCGTTACCATATACAACATCTACCAAGTTGGTGGCGTGTCTCTCAATATTTTCCATATATATCAATCACCTTTCTACTACTTTTTTATGGGAATGGATGAGGGATCGGGTTAAGGTCTTCTAAATTAAATGGTTTATCAACCAAACCTAGGTTATAAGAATGTTTTAAAATTCGTTCTCCACCTAACATTCTACCTCTGTAAAGAACATCAATTGGCTTATAACCTGGAATAATTGATTTAACTACATATGCTCCAGCATCTTTAATATCAGGGCTAGTTAAATCAAAAGTTGCAACCTTAAATCCCTGTTTTGATAAATGACTCACGAGACTATTCCATAAGACTTCGGGAGAACTATCATCAAATGGCCTATACTCATTAACATCAACTAAATTTTCATTTTCGGTTAGAAAATCTGCTTCTTTAATTAGTTCTGTTCCAGCGTAAAGTTTAATATGATCTTCAAAGCTATTTATGTCTTTATTAAAATCAACATCTACTAAAGCGTTCCCTAATCGTTGCTCCGTTTTCGCCCAAGTTCTCGTATACATCCCCTCTATTGCAGCTTTCTCACAAGCTCTTTCAATTGAATGAGCGGAAGCTGCTCCTATTGCAAACGGTGCTAAATCTGTATATGGATTTCTAATTACTGCTAGAATAGAAGGGATGCCTGAAAATACTGTCATGTCGATTAAATGCAAATCAAGTGACGTTGGCTTAATATATCTTTCATAAAAACGCTTTAATCTAGGAGAAGAATTGATATCAATTTTCGGTAAACTTAATTTATTGTACCAAGTTAACATAAATGCATCTCGTTCAACTGTTTCAAACAGTCCTGAAATCGCTGCTTCTTGATAAGTTATACCACAAGCTAATCCATTACTAGTTGCATGGCCAATATTTGAATCTCCTGGCCATTCAGTATAGTTTGCAATATGAGTTAATTGTGCAGGCGTCCAAACTTCTTCATTATTATCAGCATATTGTCCTTGTCGCCACCATAACTCTGTATCTTCATCCCAAACATTATGAGGAAAAGCAGGATCCTCATATTGTTTCTGAGAGTAAAGTTCCCATTTATCAAAACCAATTACTTTTTTACCTTCATTGATTAGTTGCTTTTGAGAGCCGAAATGTACTACATTAGAGTTTAACGGTAAATAAGCTGCACTATATCTTTCTACGGTTTCCCCTATAGCAGCCAATCTCGCTGCAGCTGGATTATCAGAGCCTCCACCATTATAAGAATTGGATGGTATTCCAAATAAAATTTTACTATCTGTACCATGGGCTCCATATGAGTGCCCCCATACATCATCTACATCTCTGAGCTTTCTATATTCCCTCCGGACAATTCCAACATATGGATCTGCTAAACCATCTAATACTTTCCAAGATTCTTCTAACGTTGTCCATTTGTTTGCCATGATTATTTAATCACCTCTCCGTGATACCAAACTTGAGGAAAACCTGTATCTGCTGCAGGAGAACATTTTTGACATCTAGGTACTCTATAAACACGATGATTATTAAATGAGATACCTCTATCATCTAAATTAATTGTTGTGAATCCACCAGGTATCGCACTTGAAGCGTAATCCCTTAATGCAACCCATTCTGTAATTAAGTTACTAGCAATTCCATTTTGAACTAAATTAATAGGCTGATTGTAAACAGGTTGCTTGTCCGACTTTACAGGCTTGATTTTCATTAGTTCTGAACGGAATACATCATCAGCAAAATTCGCTGATTTTCTTAAGTTATAGCAATGTAAACAAGCCGACTGATGAGGAATAAAGAATGGCCCAACCCATGCCGTCTGACCATCATAAGGTACAACACTTAACCAAGGAATATTATCTTCTAAGGCAATATCATTTACTTCTTCTAAAAGTGGATCTAAATGTGATGTACCGACCGCTATTCTAATGCTTGGCTTCTCATCTGATTCACCTTTAAGTACAACGTTCAATCTAAATTCCCGCAAATTAGCAATTAATTCCTTAGCTACTCCATTATTTTCACGAGCAATGACTTCCACTATACCCGTCTGGATTCTATGTAGAATATCTTCTACTGATACTTGACCGCCAGCTCTTTCATAAGCTAATAAAGCAGTTAAATTAAAGTCAAAGTCAGACTTAACACACATTCCATTGGTAACTAAAAATTCTAAGACATTTTTTAACTGAGCACTCTCAATATCAAAATTCTGCTCTAATTCTTCGATTGAAACCCCATTATCTCTAATAAGATATTCTGAGATTCCCTCGATAAACTCAACTACTCCTTCACCATCAATTTTTGTTATTGATTGTCCTTTAAAGCCAACCAGACTGCCCTGTAAATTACCTAACGTAATATGAGGAGCTAATTTGTACCTTGCAGTTTTTTGAGAAATTTGTTCTTGTATAGGCATACTTGTTTCCTCCTTTTAATAACTAAACTAACTTTTTATTTTTAAATAACTGAGCTGCACTTGGTGGATGCCCAATTATTTGTTCAAGTGTTTTTGTAGTAGACTGTAGTCGATTATCTGAAGATTGATCCTGAAACTCAACTAACCATTCCACTAAATCTAAAGGCATTTTATTTTGCATAAGAATATTAATAACTTCTTTTTTACTTTTGCACTGTAAATCAATTTCCATCTCTAAATCTTCTTCAAAGATATCTCTAAGTCTGCTCATACTAATTAATTCAGGACCCGTTAACTCAAAAGCTTTTCCAGCCCGCGCCCTTACATCTTGTTTAGAAATTAAACATGCATGAGCGATATCTTTTGTATTCACCCAATTGACACCTTTAGGAGAAAATGCGGTTAATAATATCCCTGTCGCACCTGCCCATCCCCTATAAAGCTCAATATTTATATCAAGTGGCGAAGTTCTATAAAGAATACTACTTTTATATACTTGTAATAATTCAGTTTCCAAGGAACCAAGCTCATCATCAACATTATGCCTTCTATTAGATAACAAGATAGTTTCCGTTTCCAAATCGGTAGCATTTGTAAAAAAATCAATGTTATAATTAACTGCACCACCGAGATCAATAATTTGCGTAGGGTGATCTTGATGTCCTATCACAATTTCATCTAAAATTTTTTTTAACGGCTCTCGAATACCAATATAATGAATACTCATATAAAGAAGTGCCTCCTTATTTAATACTCCCGATCTACTTCATTCTTTATTTTTAGAATAATGATAACTAACAGCAAAAAGGTCCAAGTTATCCAGCCAATCAATCCTTTAAGAGGAAAATCATTATTAATCCCAGTTCCCCACGACACAATTTCCAACGAAGAACGTGATGGGAGCATGTAAGATAAATTATTGAAAAGCTCATTAAAAGTGTCAGGTGGTATAAACAACCCTCCACCAAAAGCCAAAATCAGCATCAATACTTGTACGATGGCTACTGCAGCCTTTGGAACAGAAAAGTAACCAATAGCAATTCCAAGTAGCATAAATGGTATACAAGTCATAACGAGTGAAATGACACCAATAATCAGATTTATCACACCCATACTTGCATCTGTTAAGATAATTGCCATTAGTAACAAAGGTATTACTGAAATCAGAGATAAAACACCAGAAGAAAATAAATAAGATAGAAGTATCGCTCCCTGTCCTACGGGTAAAGATCGTGTATAAGATCCCCATGGTCTTTCTCTTGCTTGAGAGATTTCTACAGCAAAGTGAAACAATGAGTTGACCATTACGCCAAAAATCACAAGTGCAATAACCGATTTAGTAATAGCATCTGAAGAGGCCCCTGCAGATTGTTGAGGTAATACGAAAAACAGCAAACCGATAGTAGGGGATATCAGACTCATGACAATACTGATAGGTATGCGAAAAGCTTCTAACAACTGAAACTTGGCATGTAGTGAAGCTAAATATACTATACTTTTCACTGAGTTACCTTCCTTACTTCTTCGGCGCTAGACATAAGATAGTGATCCAAACGATCTTCAAAAACACGTAGATCCTCAAAATGCTCCATCGTCATAACAATCTCCTTAATCAATTCTTCAGAGCTTAAGGTTCTTAAAATGATATATTCACCTTGGATTTTGTAAGACTCGACACTTGGTAAACAAATGAAAGCACTTATTTTATCTGTTTTCAACGCCACATTTTTTCTTTGAATATTACTTTTTATTCGGCTTAACTCATCATCAATATGTATATGACCCTTATCAATCTTCACAATCCTTTGAGTTAAATTTTCTATGTCTTCTAAGTAATGGCTTGTCACGATAATTGTGGTCCCCTTAGAATTTCTGTTTTTGATGACACTCCATAGCAAATCTCGTGTATGTACATCTAACCCTGCTGTAGGTTCATCCAATAAAACGAGTTCTGGATTACCTGAAAAAGCCAAACATGTCGATAACAATCTTTTTTGTCCACCTGATAACCCTCCCACTTTGTAATTCACTATATTTGTCAAGTGGAATTCCTCAATCAAACTTTTAAATTCTGCTTTGTTAGGATAGTGATTCCGGACGAACTCTATTAATTCTCCTGCCTTAAAAGTATCTGGTAAGCTGATCGACTGCGGTGAAATCCCCAACTTTACTCGTTGAATTGGCTTATTTGGGATATCCCCAAAAATCTCCACTACACCAGAATCGGGTTTTTTTATCCCCAGTATAATCGACAAGAGAGTTGTTTTTCCAGCTCCGTTAGGCCCGACTAATCCAATTGACTCCCCCCTTTTAACGGTTAGATTAATACTAGATAAAACTATTTTATCGCCAAAACTCTTACTTAAATTTCTCAATTTTACAATTTTATTATTTTTTTCCATACCTGTATTAAAACATACAAATATTATCTTATCAATGTCTATTTTTTAGAATTTTTATATTTTTTGAATATTATAGATTCAAAAAATATACAGCTACAGGGCAAGGCTTAACTAATCAAGTTATTATAAAAGAATATTCGGATAGTACGTGAAGGATATAGTGAAAAATGTCGTAAAGAATTCAAGCGTAAACCAAACAAAAGGTTCGTTGGTTGTTTAAATTATTAATTATACGTTTCTTAAAACTTTAAAGTTTAGATTCAGAGGATTAAATCTCCTAATCAAACATTTTGATTACACCACGAATTATTTTCCAAAAAAAGGTTGACATTTTTGGATACTTATTTCAGAATATGTGACATATCGACTAAATATTCTGTCGATAAAATCTACATAGGGGGGAAAAATGATGACTAAAATCAAAGTACCAACTGCTTTAACTGTTAGCGTACACGGAGAAGGGCAACATCTATTCGAGCCGATGGCTGCTCGTTGTACTTGTACAACAATTATTTCAAGTTCTTCTACATTCTAATCACTAAGAAGTAGACCAATTAGAATACTTTCTAATTGGTCTACTTCTTTACCAATCAATGAATAATAATTAAATTATCTCCACATCAGTTAAATTGGCCCTTTCTTCTTGTAAAAAGCGATAGGTTATCCGATCCATAGTCGCTCCCGTAAAATCTAACTTTGAAAGAGTACATGATTCAAATTGTACATTAATTAATTTAGAATTCACAAAAGATACTTTTTTTAGATAGCAATTTTTAAATGAAATATTTAATAAAAAGGAACCATCAAAGCTTACCTTTGGAAAATGAGAGTCATAAAAAGAGGAATTGGTGATTTTACAATTTTCAAAAATAGCCTGGTTAAAATCACTCTTCTTAAAATCAGATTCAGATACAGTGGAATCAATGACATTTAATCTTTTGAAATAACAATCTTTAAATTCCGAATAATTAATTTCTCGGTTTTTGGCCATTGAACCTTTAAAATCACATAACCTGTAAT
The DNA here is from genome assembly GCF_001591565.1 of Priestia flexa NBRC 15715. GTDB lineage: Bacteria > Bacillota > Bacilli > Bacillales > Bacillaceae_H > Priestia > Priestia flexa. Next base: position 8,434 of record NZ_BCVD01000080.1, read on the forward strand.
TGGCATTAATTAGCGCAAGATTTTCTAGATTTTCATCGGTGAATATTTTTTTAAAATAATTTAATTTGTTATTTTCATCAACAGATAATTCACTTACATCAATTTTCACATCTCCAGATTCAAGCTTTTTAAAAAGAGCATTATAAACCTCCCTATCTTCCAATCCTTCATTATTAAGTTGAAACATTATAATCTCAAGTTTATGCATTAATTCTTTTTTCTTTTCTTGAAATATTTGATCTTTTTTATATGGTCGGAAATACCTTTCGATATGTAGTTCTAACTTTTCACTTGACATTCGCTCACTCCTAACATTTATTTGAATGCGATTTCATAGATAGTTTCCTCATTTCAATTCAAAAAGAAAGATTGCGATTAATGTATTTTAATTGCAATCTTATTTATATTTCAAAATAACTCATAAGGGAGAATTCTTTCTAGTCTTAGCTTCTAGCCATTTTAATGTAATTCCTATAGCCTATCAGTGAAACAATAAAACCTAATGCAGAGTATCCAATAAGTACAAGTGCAACCAAAGTCAAACTTTCTCCCCCTGGTAGTGTAGATACCGAATTCACTAAACCTTGGTGTGCCCAATATTGAGGAAATATCATGCCAATAGTCTTCAAATAACTAGGTAATTGTTCAAAAGGAGTCCATAAACCACAAGCAACCGCTGTTCCTAAAGCAATAATATTAGTCATCACCAACCCTGTATTTTCCGTCTTAGCAAAAACAGCAATAGCCACTCCCCATGAAGTAACTAACATTGACAACAAGAGAATTACAACCAGATAAGATCCATATTGTGTTATTTTAATATCATACAAGTAAACTCCCAAAATCGTTAATAAAAGAACTTGCATTACAATAATAAAAAAGAATGGAATACATTTACCAAGAAAAAAGCTGTAGGACTTTAAAGGCGTACTTGCCAATCTAGCTACCATCCCCTTTTCACGATCCTTTACAAAACTTATAACGATAGAAATAATAACAAATGTAGAAAAGAATACGCTCATTCCTGTGATTGATTGAGAAGCTACTAATGTTTTTTTTGAAATATCTGGGGTAAATAACTCAATCAAAAGGATAATTGATCCAATCGGCAATAAAATTGTCCAAAACAACAAAGACCGATCTTTTATTTGTTTTTTTGTTTCAATTCGGGCTAAAGGCCACATAAAATCACTCTCCTTTTATTATTGATCTCGCAAATCCGTGCCAGTCAATTGAAAAAATACATCTTCTAGCCTTGGTTTGAATAAAGATAATTGATTTGGAACAAAATGATTTTCCTTGCTCAATCTAACTAAACCTCCGAAAGTATCTAACGGATCTTTTGTTTTAATTAATACACCTGATTGATATGGTTTAAAATCAAATCCACGGTCAATCAACGTTTTATTAGGAATAGATGAATCTAAGTAAACAGATGTTTCTGTGTAACGGTTTAGAAGTTCATTAATTTCCCCTTCTTCAACGATTTTCCCTTTATCGATGAAAAAAACATAGTCACACAAACTCTCAATTTCTTCCATATAATGACTAACGTAGATGATGGTCTTTCCTTCTCCTTTCAATTTATTTATGAGCTTAAAGATATAACGTCTTGACTGAGGATCAACCCCTACCGTCGGTTCATCTAAAAAAATTAATTCCGGGTCATGCATAAGAGCACAACCAATATTCAAGCGACGCTTCATTCCTCCTGAAAAGTTCTCGATTACATCATTCGCTCTTTCAAATAATCCTATATCCTTCAATAACCTTTCTACTTTTTGCTTTAACTCTTTACCTTTTATTCCATGTATTTGGCCAAAAAACTCCATATTTGTTTTAGCTGTCAGCTTTTCCTCTAGACTAATATCCTGCGGAACATAACCCAGTGTACCTTTAGATCCTCCTTTGTATTCAACCTTGCCTTCATAAGATCTAATAATATGAGAGATAATTTTCATCAGGGTTGACTTCCCGGATCCGTTTGGACCGATTAACCCGTAGCATACTCCTTTCGAAATTGTTAATGTTACATTATTTAATGCTTGAGATGTCCCATACTTCTTACTTACATTCTCTACCTGTAGCATCCACACTCATCCTTTCTTAACTTTTATTTTTTAAAAATGGCTTCAATGGTACTGATATACTCTTTGTAAGCATCTGCGCCTAAATTGGTTATTTTTACAATTGTTTTTGGTTTTTTAGATATAAACGTCTTTGTAATTACTACATATTCTGCATCTTCTAATTTTTTCAAATGCGAGCCTAAATTCCCATCCGTAACAGACAAAGATTTTTTTAAGTAGGTGAAATCACATTCTTCATAAATCATTAATAAACTCATAATCCCTAAGCGAATTTTTGCATGAATTAAATCATTTAAATTATTAACATTACTCATTTCCTTGCCCTTTTCTTTTCAGAATAAATCCCGTTAATAACAAACTACCTCCGCCGATAAATGCAAAAATAATGTTCAGTAAATCAGGGAAAACAGAAAACGTGATCATTCCAAGAATGCTTAACCAGAACCCCATAAAAAAAATCTCTCTCGTCAAAACAATACCGAGAAGTATATACATAATTGACACCAATAAAACGATATAAAAAGAGAAATTATCAAATGTATATGGTAGTAAACCTGAGTAAATCAAAAAAACAAAAATACTTAAAATCATAATGAGACCTAGCCAGGTATATTTCAATTGATTTCTTAGAAACAAAGGCATTGGATTCATTTTTTTTTGCTTAAAATATATAGCCAAAGTGATAATCCAACCAATAACCCCTAGCAAAAACCATGCAACCCCAATAGTAAATGGATCAAAGTTCAGTAAGGTAATCGTATAAGCAACAATCCAGATAAATCCCCAAATAATGAAGTATGTGCTAGTTTGTTTACAATATTCGGTTTTATAACGTGTAATTGTTTTAATATGCGATAAATTTTCAAGTATTTCTGAAGTGGTATATTTTTGATTTGGCATGAAAAACCCCCTTATATTCTAGTTGCTCTGTTTTACAGAGTATAATGTATTATTCAAGTTACTCTGTAAAACAGAGTATAATGCATTATTCATCGTTCGTAAAGTATTTTTTCAATATTTCTGAATTTAACAACCAATATAAACATATTTGGGGTAGCGCCAGAAACGGTAAAAGCTATTTAATTGTGATGACTCCATTTCAACCATTAAAAAATAAGAGAACTGTATTATAACAAAGGAAAATAATCCGATAATGTTAACGAACTTCTAAGGACGATGAATATGTCAGTAACCATAACCGTGGCTGATAATGAAAAGAGCGACTGTAAGCGCTAGTGAATTATTGATACGACTGCAAAAAGAGACGGAAATCCCCCCCCTTATAAGTCTGTATTCCATTCTTTTTGTTATCTACCATTCTCTTTACATGACTATGAAATTGTGGGTGCGTGTAGTGGATACCCTAATCAGAATGCAAAAGTGTTTCAGAATGAACGTTATCTCCTAATCTATCTTTTAATTTGTCTAATGTTTGATAGACGATATCCACTTGTAAAGAAGGAAAAATACTTTTACATATTTGCCCATTTCTGAAATAATAATGTCATACTAGAGGTATCCCCCCTTACTAAAGAAAATAAGAGCGGTGAGGTGAAATGAAATGTATGAAATGATTAGTCCAGTAAGCATAGTTATATTTGTTTGGATAGTGTCTTATACTTTATATGATTTTCTAAAAGCAATTTATCCTCAAAACTAAGTGGGAAACCAAAATAAAAAAATTAAAAAGAAATATGAATTTAGTAAAACAAAGAGGATTTATCATATGACGGATCCCCTTTGCTTTATTGCGAATAAGTGGGGTTATGCCAACAAGAGATTAAGCTTTTAACTGTATATAGACGTTTTTTCAATATTCGTGTGTGTCAGAAAAAAACTCATTAACTTGCTAATTTTTAATCTCTAATACGATTACCATAATATACATGCCAATGCAGGTTCTGGTGCAAAGTTTCTTAACACATAAAAAGGTGAAGGAATTACTGTTGAATTTTACTAACCTATTAATAATTTTTGTAATTCGTTATACGTCGAAAAGACGAATTCTGATTGAAGACTTCGCCTATGTTTATATAGGGCATGAACCGAGATATCACGTTCCTTCAGAATTTCAAATACGTCACGATGACTTAAAGAAAAACGACAATAGTAACCAACAGTTACCAATATAATATCTTTCTCGAATTGTTTTCCTTTATACTATCTCATCTGTTATGCTCCTCCTTTTCTTTTTTTAGATTTTATCCTAGTTTAGAAATTTTTGTAACAGAACCCTTTTTGGAGTAGTTTATATCCTTAAGTTGATGGGCATGGGACGTTCTCCGGTTCTGGTGCAAATACTGAAGAAAGATGTAAAGAGGTGAAAAGCTCCCTAGTAGAATCTAGTCTTAAGTAGCAATTTCAAATAGTTCATGGATGAACTCCACTTGATTTTGGGCAGACTTGTCTCGTGAAATAAGTTGTCCTTTTTTTATCATATGCATCGCTTGGTTCTGGTGCAAAAACTTCAGGGCAATTGCAAGTAATCTCTAAATTTTGGACATACTGATACTATTACTCTAAAAAAAGGGGCATGATCAGTATGGAAAACCAAAATGTATTCAAATGGAAACATTATCAGCCTGACATTATTTTGTTAACAGTGAGATGGTACCTACGGTACAACTTAAGTTTTCGTGATTTGGTGGAAATGATGGAGGAGCGTGGCTTATCCATGGCTCATACAACGATTATGCGTTGGGTTCATCAATATGGACCGGAATTAGATGAAAGAGTACGACGTCATCTTAAGCCAACAAATGATTCCTGGAGAGTCGATGAAACGTATATTAAAGTAAAAGGTCAATGGATGTACTTATATCGTGCAGTTGATTCAGAAGGGAATACCATTGATTTTTATCTAAGTGAATTAAGAGATAAACAAGCAGCCAAGCGCTTTTTCAAGAAAGCCTTGGCTACTTCTCATGTTTGTAAACCTCGCGTCATAACAGTGGATAAAAACCCAGCTTATCCTGTAGCAATTCAAGAGTTAAAAGAAGAGAAACGTATGCCTGAAGGCATCCAAATGAGACAAGTGAAATATCTCAATAATATCGTAGAACAGGATCATCGTTTTATAAAAAAGCGAGTTAGTTCGATGTTAGGATTGAAATCATTTCGTACAGCTACTTACATACTGAGTGGCATAGAAGCCATGCATATGATGAAAAAGAAGCAGGTTCATCAGGGGGTGAAGTCTGCCCAAAATCAAAAAGAATTCATCCATAAGTTGTTTGGATTAGCTTCATAAGTTAGCAATTTAAAGGAAACTCACACTCTATGTTTCTAACGAGTGATTTTTGCACCAGAACCAGAAAAAGACTGTCACCTTTATATAGGTGTCAGTCTTTTCAGTTAGGATCTATTCTACAGTAAATGTACTTAATACTCATTTCCGAGATGCAGTTAAAGATTTTATATGATGTTTTCCTCTATTAAAAAATCCTTAAGTAGTTGTGAACCTTTTTCAAAAGTCAAATCATCATTAATATGATACTCTCTTACGAGTAGACCAAAGCCCTCATAAAACTTATAATCCTTATTATTAAGAATTTTTTTATAATAATCATTATCGAAAAACAGGCACCATTTCTCTCCGTTTTTCTCTTTCATAAAAATACCTTCTATATCATGTCCATCTTCATAATAACCTACATGTAAATGGTATCTGTCATCAAAAATCATATTATCCCTACCCTTTAGAATTTAATTACATGATGATCTTTTAAATTAGGTGGTACATGGTAGTGAAGTACAGGATCTCTGCCATGTTTTATTGGGGCATAATCAAGTCTGAATAAAGTAGTTGAGCCTTTCTTCCTTAGCTGAATAATTCTTCCCCCACTACCAGGACCATCCAAGTCATACTTTGATGGTGCATCTACAAACTTCTTTACATACGGTCTTGCTAATGCCCACCCCTTTTCCATACCTTTTTTACCAACTTTTGATGTAAGAAGTCGAATTGCAGCAGCTGCAACAGGAATCCACTGACCGCTTACACTGTTATCTTCAATAGAAACATCTTGATCAGTAAGGATAAAATGTTCTTCCATCTCCATAAAAATAGGGTCGTTTACTAGAAAGTCAAAATCTTCTTCATATGTAGTTAAATCTTGCCCTGATACATCAATTCCTGTAGTTTCAGTTATTTCTTCTACTACAGTATCTTCTAATACTAATCCCTCATCAACAATAACTTCTGATGTCTCTGCTCCTGAAATAGTAGGGGACAGGATAGATAAAAGCATAACAAATGTCAATACAATGGTAACAAATTTTTTCATTACAATCTCCTATTCTTCTTTTAATAGCATGTCGGGCTTGAGAATTAAGTACTCTTCAACTCTATCATTTTCTTTCATGAATTTCCATATTTTTTCATTCATTTTACTTTCATTTTTAGATTTATTGGCTTGTACATATAAAGAGGCTAACCCAGCCATATAAGCTGAAGCCATTGAAGTACCACTACTAACTAAGTTTTCACCAGTAGTTGAATAACTATTAATAAATTGGCCTGGGAGTAAAACATCTAGACCATCACCTTGAGTGGTTCCTTTCCATATCTCACCTTTTTTATTAATTGCTCCAACACCTATAACGTTTGAGTATTTTGCAGGAAATAAAACATCAACATCTTTTTGAACTCCGAAATTACCTACTGAAGAAATTACCAAGATATCTTTCTCTACAGCTTTATCAATCATTTGTTTTAGATCCTGGTTATCTTTTGGCGTTCCAAATGGCATTAAAATCACATCAACATTCTTATCGATGGACCATTCTATTGCATTTATAATATTGTTAATATCACCTTTTAAGTTTGAATCCAATGCCTTTGCTACGTAAAGGTCAATTTCAGGTGCCACTCCAAACTCTTCAGATGATAGAATCCCAGCTATATGAGTTCCGTGCCCATGATCATCATCATAATCTTTTGAATCATTAATAGTATTGATACCGTCAACTGTACTGGTAATTTCTTTAGAAACACCGGTATCTATTAGAGAAACCTTGACCCCATTACCTTTTAATTCATATTTTTGGTGTAATGAATCTATATCAAGATAATCGTAAGCCCAGTTTCTCTCATAAAATTCGGAATCTTTTTCTTTTGCGCCTGTTAAAATAGAAAATAGATAGATACTTGTTATTGCTATACCTACAATTAAAATGATAAATATTAACCTCTTCATTCTACCACCTAACAATATATTTTAGGACAATTATACCATGTTTACTATATATATATCCATATATTGTTACTTTAATTTTCAAAAACCTGCCTCGTTGGTTTAATAAGATATCAGTGTTTTAGATATATTGAATTTAGAACGTTTGTTTGTACATAATTAAATTAAAAAGGAAGTCACTAAATTAGTAATTGAAACAATTCTCAATATTGAAAGCATTAGAGGTTCAAGCCGGGGAGAATTTTTCTTTCGAGACCGAGATTTTAAGGATGCTCCAAACTTTGCAGTTGCAATTGTTGCTTATGAATGGATCCAGCAGCAATGGACGGAATCTGGCTGCAGGGAAATGGTCATAGAAAAAGTAACCTAGAATGAGAAAAATGATATTACCTAGATAGTCAGGGAGATTGAGAAGGTTATGCCGGAAGATGACTTACCTTCTAAACAGAGAAAAAGCCAATAATTAAATCGACTTTTTCATTCCACAATTGCTACACTCTCTAAGAAATTCACCATTGCCAACCTTTGATTTAAAATGTGAGTTTCCACAGTTGTCGCAGCGTCCAGCTTGTTTATCAGGTAAATCATTATATGTGTAGAATTTATCTAGATCAATATTGTCGTAATCGTATTCCATGTAGTCACCTCAGAAGTTCAATATATCAAACATTACGGAATAAATGAAGGCTGTATATTTTTCACAAATTATTCACAAGGACTTCCAGCCTATTTGCTTAATTTTTAGGTGAAATGGTGTGAGGAAATGAAGGTTCGTGACAAATTTTCAGCTGTTTATGTGCCAAGATTGGATTTTGTAAAGGCAGGGATAGGTTGCTTCAGAATTTTTTATATAACTAGAAAAGTTACGTAATGCATCGGCCATTAATGCAAAACAAGCAAAGAGAATATGCCCTATTTCTGAGTTAGATTTATCAATGCCATAATATAACTCTCTCTGAACTTGAAAATAATTATGCAAATGATCTTGGCATTCAAGTATAACCTCTTCGTTGGATTTCTCTTGAATAAGTACATTTAATTCATTATATAAATTTGATGAAGAAGCATTATAATAGGGTTGTTGTACTTGCTCAATAAATGTAGTTAAGTGTGGCTCATTATTTTTAGCTTTTATTATTTGTTTCTCTAACATTTGTTATTACACCCTTTCTCTAAAGCTTGTAAAACTTATCCTTCACTAGCTTATATTCTTTATAACCTTCGAGGTTATTGTCGATATACTTAAGTAGCATGGCTTTTAAAAACCAGAATTTCGGAAGTTCTGCTCTTAAAGATTCAAAATCAAGATTGAGTATGTGATCAGTGAAGTTATGAAGTGCATCAGCTATTAATGCACACATGGCAAAAAGAACGTTGCCTATTGTATTATTAATTTGAAAATATAATTCTCTTTGAAGTTGAAAAAAATTACATAATTATTATTGTGAGATCTAATAGCATACTTTATCATTTAATATCCTCCCTCTAAGTTAAAGGTTCCATATAATACAAAAACATCTTCTTCTAAAGATTTGGGTAACAGTGTCACCTTATTGGTATCAATTTCAGTTTTTATGAAGTAATGATTTTGATTTTCTCTTAAAATTTCATATTGTTTATCACTATAAAACTTTTCCCCATCTATTGGTTCTGGTGCAAAAACTTCAATTCACTTGTAAGCAATCTCTAAAACTTGGACATACTGATACTAGTACTCTAAAAGAAGGACGTGATCAGTATGGAAAAGCAGAATCTATTTAAGTGGAAACATTATCAGCCGGACATTATTTTACTAACCGTTAGATGGTACCTGCGGTACAACCTTAGCTTTCGTGATGTAGTCGAAATGATGGAAGAGCGAGGTCTATCTATTGCCCACACAACCATTATGCGTTGGGTTCATCAATATGGACCAGAATTAGATGAACGCA
>NZ_BCVD01000081.1 GCF_001591565.1 Priestia flexa NBRC 15715
AGTTATATAACAATGTTTTAAATTATTTGAATAATGGTAATTAAACAGATATTTCATTAATATGGTTTATGAAAGAAGATTGGAGATTTGGAGAAAAATAAGTATTAAATTATGGAAGTGTGTATTGTTCGACATGAAATAATCAATAACTAAATTTAGAAAAGGATGATAAGGAAGAATGAATGGTATTAATCATATTTGTTTTTCAGTTTCAAACTTAGAAAAATCAATTGAGTTTTATAAGAAAATATTGAAAGGTAAATTATTGGTTAAAGGAAGAACATTGGCTTATTTCGATTTGAGTGGAGTATGGATAGCTTTGAATTTAGAAGAAGACATACCAAGAAATGAAATTAAACATTCTTATACACATATTGCTTTTTCAGTAACGGAAGAAGAATTGGAAAGTTTAAAGCAAGATTTAATCTTTCACAATATCAATATCTTGGAGGGGCGTCAGAGACATACAAAAGATAAAGCCTCCATTTACTTTACAGATCCTGACGGGCACAAATTTGAATTTCATACAGGGAATTTTCAAGACCGTTTGGAGTATTACAAAGAACATAAACAACATATGAAGTTTTTTATTTGAATTTTGATGTAACTTAAATTTAAAGCTTTTTTTATTTATAAACATTTGACTATTGGAGATACCTCAGGCCAAATAGGATCACTAATTACAGTACTATAAATAGAGGAAAATGATTGAATATTCTTTGAATACATCTTAAAATAAGCCTCCAACTTGAATATGCTATCGTATGTATAATTATATTATAAATAGTATAATTTTCCTTATGTTTAGTCAAGTGTATTTAAAAACTTAAATAATATTTAAATTTGGTTTGGATGAATAATTTAGTTAGGTGGGGAATTTATACTAATAATAGAGCCGTTCTTTTGATTTAGTACATAAATTTCATCTGATTTGAAATAATTTTGAAAGAAAAAAGTGAGCGTGAAGGAAAATAAACAGGTTAAAAACAATCATGCTACTTATAGACTACAGTTAGATACAATAAAAGCTATCGTACATATGTTGCTGTTCTTTTTTTAACAACTACACTAAATCGAAATTTAAGGAGTGGATTTGATGACAATTAAGAAAATGCCCCTGTTTCTTTGCCTGAATCTACAAAGAAAGATTTAGAAAAATGTCGGTAGGAGTTGGATTGTCACAAAATCAATTAATCATAATGGTCGTGCAAAGTTTATTATCTAATTATAAGAAAAGAGGGAGTTTTATATTTGTTGATCTCCTTGATTCTGAACATCGTAGTTAATGAATATTGAAATTTAAGCAAAAGTGAAAAAGTCTGTTTTGCTTAAATTTCGTATAAATGTAAAAAACCCCTTGCCATGCAAGGGGTTTATTTGCTACGTTAAAATTGTCAAAAGGTCAAAAAGTAGCAACCTTACTGCGGTAGCTACATGGTATCTAAAGAATACCTACTTCGTTCGGTAATCAGTATCTAATTCGTTATTGTTATCGCATTAATACAAACTTTATCTGTGGAGTAGAGCCATTCGTAGTATTTGTAAGGAAGCTGAGCCGAAGAGGAGAAAAGCAAAAACCTTCAATAAAATCTTTATTGTGAGTTTTAAATATTAAAAAAATCATCTGTTTTTTTACTTTTATCTATTGTACGAGCTAACTTCATAACTTTTTTCAGTACGTTTGCGCTTGGTACATAATTTTTATCATTGCAAAGTTTTGAAACTGTAGCCCTAGAAACATTACTATCTTTTGCAAAGTCTTTTTGATTCACACCATTCCGATCTAACCATTTCCCAAATTTTGAACGCTTCGGATTTTTCCACCAAGGCATAAAAAACCCTCCTTTATTAGCATTCATTCTTTCCAGTCTGCCAAAAATTATAATCTTCGCGTCTAAACTTTTAGACATAATGTACAAGCTACAAGCTACAAGCTATATACTTTATTAAGACGTCATTAAAAAACATCACGAATGGAGTGAATGAATTGACAAAAGAATTAGCTATCTCCTTATTAGCTCGAAAAGGTGTCTATTTAACGCCAGAGGGAAAACGGTTGTTAGAGGCCATTTTGAAAGAAGGAATCGTGTATGGAGGGAAATAAGAAGTCGAAAAACTCAAAAGGTACGTATAGACCAACGGTGTAATATAATTCAGTTTATCGTACATATGTAGAGAGTCTTTTTAAAGTGACTAACTTAGAATAATGTCGATATTTTTGTCATAATCATATAGCATGAATATAGTTAAGACCGCCTTATACACTAATACATAATGGGCGGTCTTTGTTAAGAAGATTCCTATTTTATGAGTGAATTATTGAAAAAAAGCGCCTATATTTTAACAAAACTAATATGAAAAAGATTATTCCTGGAATTAAAAACAATAATCCAACAACCAAAGCATCCAATCTTTCTCCTCCTCAAAGGCTGTAATACACATCATTTTATCAGAAAACAATTATTTAGCCTTTAGGTAGAATATGGACATTCTTCTTCAACAAACCTGCCCCGTTAGTTTAAGTCACTATCATTCACAATTTCAATAGAGTAGAACCTATTGAGACACATTCAAAGTACCTCTAAATTAGGCTATATAATGTCTCATAAGACTTGTATCAAAATGCTTAGCGTTGTAAATCCGCATTTTCCTGACTCTACCCCATATTTAAAAAATAAGTGAAATTAAGGGAGTTGAATGATATGTGGAAATATATTGGATATGGTTATTTATGTTTATGTATTTTTGGATTAATAATTCATTTTAGTTCGATCTCCAGTTCATCGAATGATTGTTCTAATCCACAAATTAAAGGAAATATGACCACATATAATGGGGAAAATATTTACCATATTTCTGGTGGACAATATTATGATGTAACAGATGCAGAAGAAATGTTTTGTACAGCAGAAGATGCAGAGAAAGCCGGATATAGACCTAGCGAGAGATAGAAAAATTTTTTAGAAAGTTGGAATAGGAACAACAAAGACCGCCCATTATTTATGAGCATATCAGGCGGTCTTAGCTGTATTCATGCTATATATCTATTCTAAAATTCTCGACATTATTCTAACTGACGTCAAATAGACGTCATGTAAGAAAAGCAATTGTTAAAATGATAGCAAAGGATATAAGATAAAGGTTTCCACTCCAATCACGCTGTTCCTTTTCGTCTACTGAATAACTGTTATAAGATCCTTCAATAGGTTTTACAATGATTTTTCGCTGTTTGTCTTCTTCACCTAAGGTCGATTTTAATTCCTCCGTTGGATAATCGTAAGGGAGAAACCTGCCTTTGACGTCCCTCTTCCTGTTGCTCACATCTATGTTTCGGTCCCATTGCTGGCTTTCTTGAATGATTTGTGGTGATAACATTTGTTGTTTCAGGAGTTGTTTTTGATATTGTTCTGCTAATGTTTGATGTTCCATGTATTTTAATAGGATTTGAAGTTTGTTTTTTTCGTCTATCGAAATCATCTGCACTTCTCCCCTTTTCTATTTTTATATCTTGTTCCAGCCATAGAACATGATGGTTATCGGTCCATAATGCAGAGGGAAGAGGGACGTCACTTTTTTTAAATGTATTTATTAATGTTAAAAATAAAGGATTATGTGCTGCTGTAAAAAGTGCACATCTTATTATTTGATTACGATCTAATCTTGTAGCGTGGAAAATTTCATCAACATATGTTTTATAGATATCACTATACCTCACAGTAGGTCTATACATTGAATCCTCCTTAGATATTAAACAATATACTGGCAATAACCATTACAACTAGTGCAGCTAATACCCATTCATTGTCTTCTGATTTACTGGGCTTATTGTTTTTATTTGCTCTCATATATTTTTGGCTCCTTGGTCATATCCTTTAAAATTTTTTGTCCTTCTGACGTCAAATAAATATTAGTTAGAGATAATAGTTTAGCTGCCAATTCTTTTGTCATAAAAATCGCTCCAATCATGGTAGTTGGACGTCTCTTAATGACGTCTTATTACATGATATTTGATATGGCCTGTCCAATATGCACCAAACTTAGAGAAATATATTTTTAAATTTAGGGAAAGTTTGTTATAAATTTGATGATTTTTGTACATAAAGACTATTACACAGTATTAAAAGGAGTTGAATATTATTGTTTGGATTAGGAAAAAAACGTTCAAAATTAGGGAAATTTATAGACAAATATGGAATTAGTCAAGAGTGGGTAGCGAAAAAATCAGGTTTAGGAAGGAATACGATAGGAAGATTAGTGGGAGGAGATCCGCAGCACGCCCCAACAGCCACAACTATTAAAAAAATTATGAAAGCTATCAGAGAAATTAAGCCAGATGCAAAAGTAGATGACTTCTTTGATTTATAAATAAAAACAAGGCTTCATTTTCCTGTATAAGGCTTTAAAAATATTTTTAGATACAAACATATTCAAACCTTTAAAAACGCTAAATAAAGCAATTTAAGTATATATAACGTAAAGACTCTTAATATAAACTATTTAAGTGCAGAAGTATTTATAAATATGATTATTTAGAACATATATCTAAATAATCAATAAGTGAATCTTACTGCTATTAAAATAAAAACCGATAGAATTTTATTCTAATCGGCTGCTATTTGAAATCCCATATATCAATTCATTAATTTTTTCTTGTGATGGTTTGAGAATTTTTAGTTGGTCATTTTTCTTATGGATTAATATTATGTCTCTAATATTTATATTAAGACGTTCTCTAAGTTTTTTAGGGATAACTAGCCTTCCTATTGTATCTACTTGACGAGAAAATCCTGTAACACTTGCAGTTTGTGAGGAATTAAGTTTTTCTTGAAATTCATTTAATACAATCTGATCATTTTCAATAGAAAACTGAAAAGCTTTGTCAGAGCTTATATTTAATAATTCCCTTAATTCTTTACCGAACTTTAAACGTCCGAATGTTATTACAGTTTTATATATATAAAGTTCATCATTCACTGGCATTGTAGCGTAATTTAAGAGATTTTTAATTGTAACTTCATTATAGTAAGAGCTTTTATCTACGGGCAATAAAACAATAGCGTTAGAAAGGGTTTTTATTTCAAAACTAGAACCTTCACTTAAATTTAGTTCATCTCTTAATTCTACAGGTATTGTAACTCTACTGGCATAGTCTAACTTTTGTACAGCTCCAATTATTATAATGTTTCTTTTAAAAGCATTAGGTGTGTATTTTGTAAGAATGATACTTCCTTGATAAAGGATAAACATAATTGAATCCCCTGTATTAAAAGAAGCAAACTTAGTTAATTTTGCAGGGATGGCTATCCTACCGTTATTACTAAGCTTTTTATATATTGGTTCTTCAATCATTTAATACCATCCTTTTTTGCAACATTATGTTTCTTTTCTAAAGAGTGTATATAATCTGTCAATAGATTAACTAAATGTTTATATCCACTAACTTCAATGACATCAGTAATAGCATACTCTAAACGCTTTTCGGCAATAAGCTGCCTAGCATCAGAATTGGATAATTTACTTATCAATTTGTTAACCACATCACGAAAAAGAACAGATCTATTTACTCCATCTTTATTTATTTGATCAACTAACTTATCAAGCTTTTCAAAAGCTTTAATATCCATGCCAACTTTCATTTGTTCTGGCTCCTGTAATTTGTCCATTACATAGTTTAAATCTTTAGGTTCATATTCTTCTAAAATAAAGCGTTCTAAAGTGGCATTTCTATCTCTAAAATTAATGAAGTTCTCAAGTATAGCTTTTGTTCCTTTTTCAAAGTAAACATCAACTTTTTTAACCTCTCTAGTGACTGGTGATACCTTACTGTTTTGACCTTGCAGTTTTGATATAAGTTCACCTATAACATGTCTCATTATAGAAGAACGATTAGCTTTAAAACCCTTTTCTTTAACATAAGAAACATAATTGTTTAGTTTTTCATCTGTAAATTGGTCAAAATAAAATTTAGCATTTTTTAAACCTGTAACATTAGGTTTACTGAAAATTGTTAAATCATTAGGCAACTGATACTCATTTAATAAGTAATTCCTTAATACTTTAGATTGAACAGAGGATTCTACTAAAGATTTATATAGAGTTTCCTGCCCTTCAAATAAGGTGAACATCACCTGTTTCATGTATACCTCTCCTTTTATACCAACTGGACATATAAAATGCATTAAATAAAGCTCCAGGGATCAGCTGGAGCTTGTAACATTTAATACTCAAGCACAAGTATTAATAAATATTATTATAACTAAATTACCTTTTTTTTAAAAGCGATTTATCAATATTGTTAGTTTATGACTGATGTAAACAATTCAACACCTATTTTTTACATACGCATTTAAACGAATATTTCATAGTATTAGTTATTTAACTTGCTTACTTCTTCTTTGTTGGTGAATTATCATAGGTTTAGTATTGCAACTATCTATATTATACATATACTTCTCCATGAACTGCCTATTAATTCTTTTTGGAACATACCCTAATCTTTGGCCAACAAGGTTTTCTAAAACAAATACTTTCTTAGTTGCTTTTTGATACTCTTTTCCAGCTGCACTCTCTAGCTTTTTAAACATTTCATCTTCTGATACCTCTTGCGCCTTCCATGAGCTATTCATAAGACTGTAATTCTGACTTCTTTCACTACGTGCAAGTGTTAGTAAATGTAATAACTCAATTGTTGATAAAACCATTAGTTCAGGAGTTGTTTTATTTAAATGAGAAGGATCTACTTCATATGTTAATTTTTTTATGTGCAGTCTTTCTCCATTCTCTTTTAGGGGTCCAGAGCAAAAAACGCGAATTTTGTACGCTAAAGCAAATATCATTATAAAACTAGTCGATATTCTGTACACTAAGAGAATATCGGCTAGTTTTATAATGAGCTTAATGTTGCTCACGATAATCAATCCGAACATGCTGGTACTTTCCACTTTTAGGGTGCCTTTGTGGCAATTCGTCCGATTTTTCTATTGAAAGGTTAGTTAGTCCCTGTGTAGCAAAGTAATCTAATAGGGCTTCTCTAACATTTTCCCAAACTTGATCTCTTGGACCCTCGTCTACTTCTAAACGTACAGTTAATTGATCCGGCGCCGTTTGAATCAGTTGAAAACGCCTTACTCCTTGTATCTCCTCCACAATGGTTTTAAGAGCTAATGGCAGGGTATGTACGATTTGTCCATTGGAGGCAGAGAATTTTAAAATGTCATCTGTTCGCCCTTCAACTTGTACAACTGGGAATGGTCTCCCGCATTTGCATGGTTCTGGAGACATGATGACACGGTCAGTTAGTTCATAACGAATAAGGGGCTGAATTCTGTTGGCCAGATTTGTAATTAGAACCGAATGAGATTGCTTCCCTGGTGGCACAAGTTGGTAATATTCATCTACTGGTTCAAATATAATCCAATCGGTATTTACATGAAACTGACCTTCTTCACATTCGAAAGTCATGGCTGTTGCTTCTGTACCGCCGTACAGATCTAGAACGCGAGCTTGGAAAACGGATCCTAGTTTCTCACGAACATTTGGATATAACTTTTCTCCCCCCAAAAGGATCGCTACAGGCTGAATATTTAACCGACCTGCTTTTTGCTCTTCTGCTAGAATTTCCATCGCTGTGGCATACCCTCCAATTAAAGGTGGTTGATACTCATTCAATTCTTTGACAAGCGTGGATAGGGGAGATTGGATAGAAAAAGCTCTTATTTTTCCGTTTAGATGTTTTAAACGTAGGCGTTCAGCAGTGGAGAATGCTGTAAAATGTCCAGCTGTAGAGCATACCGCCGCATTTCGTCCGCCTTTTGCTGCCACTTTCAATATGTCACTCCATTTCAATTTTGTTGTTCCGCGAATCGCCATCAATGTTTTCATGACCGTATCTGAACCTTTATCCTGAATAAAGATTCCGGGTACCCCGGTTGACCCTGAAGTGGTCGAAACCATATAGCGTCCTAAATAAAGTTGTCCAACTAATGACATATCTGACACAAATTCTTTCACACTTTCGATGGTTACTTCTGGGTCAGTCACCCAATCATTAAAATTGGCCATGAGTTCTGATTTCGTGACTGGTGGGATTTGCTGTAAGCTTGTAATCTGTTCGGGCAACTGGCAGTATTTTTGTGCGTAATATTGTGAGTTTGATCTTGCAAAAATAATAAGGTCAGCTAAACGTGATTGTTGCCGAGAGAGAATGTCTTCTGGTTTACCTCTTTTAACCTTCCAGATATCCATAACTGCTTTTAAAGGTGATATATTCTCCATATATGTCATTCCCATCTCTCTGTTTTTAAAATTTTATTGTGTCAGTACTATTTACTTTTTTACAATAAAATGGATATATAAAAAATACAGGTACTAAAAAAGAAATCTGACAAAAATCAAACAGCTTATGGCTTAAAAGCTTTATATGCTCTTAGTGTGCCCGTGATAGTTGAAAATTGTCCAGTTTCTTCAATTAAAACAAATCCTGTTTCTTTTAATAGGTTAGGGATAACCCCTTTAACATGATTTGAAGTTGTTTCAAACCCATCTAAAAATTGAATAGGAAAAAATGCAACACGCATCAACCAATTTTGTGGCTTTTCAAAATCAATAATATGGAATTGGCCACCAGATTTGAGTGTTCGATAAACTTCTTCAAATGTTTTCTTTTTCATTTCTAGAGTTAAATGATGAATAAATAAACTTGTAAATATGTGATGAAATAGATTATTGGAAAAGGGAAGTTTATCAGAAAACCCTTCCTCAAAGGTGATATTATTAACTTGAGTTTCTTTAATTTTCTCCATAGCAATTGATAATATTTTAGGATCAGCATCAACCCCAATTACTTGTACACCAGGTTGTGATTGGTGTATTAATAGTGCAAGTGTGCCGGTACCACAGGCTAAATCCATTATCGTTTCCTTTGGTTGGAGGTTTGCTTGCTTAACTAAATGCGTTTTAAACTTTTTTTCTTGCATTCCCCATTGAATTAACGGATCATAAAATCGAGTCATCCAATGGTATTTTAGTGCAGGGATATAATCACCTTTCTTGTTTTTATCCATTAAACATGCATCCCTTCATTTATAATAAATAACTTATGATGATTTTTGGATTACTCATACCCGACTTTTGTTAAGAGCTAATATAAAGTAATACGTGAATCTTACGATTTGTGACATAAAAGAATATGAAACGTTTCGCTTCTTTATTCAAGTAAATATTTGAATGTTGACATTAAAGCTTGCTCATTATAAGCTAATCACATATTTTTAATGAGGTGGGAAAATTGTCATTAGTTGATAAAAATATAAAAGATACTCTAAAAGATGAATGTGAGATCTATTGTTATGACCCTATAAAAGTAACAAGGTTACAAGATTTGTTAAGTTCTAAAAGTACACTTAATCTATCAAAAAAATTTAAACTTCTTGCTGATGAGACACGATTAAAGATTATTCTTTCATTAGCTATAGAAGGGGAACTTTGTGTATGTGATGTGGCTAATATTATTCAGTCCTCTATAGCTACAGCTTCGTATCATTTGAGGTTTTTAAAACGCTCAGGTGTAGCTAACTATAGAAAGGAAGGTAAATTAGCATTTTACTATATCGATGATGAAATTTTTAAATCGATGGTTCTACTTTCTTTTCATCATAAGGAGAGTTGAATAAGAATAGAAATTCGGATATGTTTAAAATACATTTTCAAAAATACTTTCAATTTACATAAGTGGAGGGGATCTACAAGATTATTCCCCTCCAATAACATAGATAAAAATGAATTTAGATTTATCACATAAACTTTTAGTTAGCTTTAAAAGAATTTATTTCTTTATGCATAAGAGTGTAGACCAGCAATAATTAGATTAACGAAAATTAGGTTGAAAATAATAATTCCAAAACCTATTACTCCGAGCCATGCTGATTTTTCACC
This sequence comes from Priestia flexa NBRC 15715, assembly GCF_001591565.1. Taxonomy (GTDB): domain Bacteria; phylum Bacillota; class Bacilli; order Bacillales; family Bacillaceae_H; genus Priestia; species Priestia flexa. The sequence goes on from NZ_BCVD01000081.1 coordinate 9,934, forward strand.
ATGCCAACCTTTCGATAGGCGGAGGTGTAAATAGGCAGCATAAAATAACCATGTAATTAAGGCCCATACCTCCTTAGGATCCCATCCCCAGAAACGCGTCCACGCAATTTGAGCCCAGATCATCGCAAAAATAAGAGCACCCAAAGTGAATATTGGAAAACCTATTGCAACCGATCTGTATCCAATTTCATCGACCAAATCAAGTTTGATATTTTTCGTTAATGGCTGAAGCGCTGCAGCAATTCTTTTTCTTAAAATCAGTCTTAGCACCCCGTATAAAAATAAACCTGTAACAGATGACCAGATAACTGTGTTTAGTTTGCCTGCTGCAATGATAGCTGGTACTTCAACAAAGGCTTCCATTTTACCTTTTGTAAGTAATTCACCTTGATTTGGACCTACAATGGAAGGTAGATTATATGTCATTTCAACCTCTTGATCATTTTTATCAACCCATTTGTAGACGGCTTCATACTCCATCCCTCTGAAAATACTTGTAATTACTACAAAAGCAAGTGTCGCCACAATCGTGTACATGACAATCTCAAGCCAGAAAGTCCCTTTTGAGCGTTTCGTCTGATCAACAGAACGAAGTAAATAAATGACCCCTGCAATGAAACTACTGGCTAAAATAGCTGAACCTAGTGCAGTTGTTGTTACGTGAATAGCAAGCCAATCCGTTTGTAATGCAGGTATTAATGGAGAAATATCTGTTGGGAACATGCTTGCATAGGCAATAATTAATAATGTAATTGGTAAGGTAAATAAACCTAAAATGGCAACTTTGTATAAAAAGTAAAGGATGACGAATGCCAATACAAACATCATAGAAAATGCTGTTATAAACTCAAACATGTTGCTCACTGGTGCATGTCCAGAAGCGATCCATCTTGTGACAAAATAACCGAGATGGGCAACAAAACCTAAAATGGTGACAGTTATTGCGACTGTTGCCCATTTGCTTGGCTTTTCGTATTGCTTTCTTTTATCTCGAATGGCTCCTCCAAATAGAAATGTTGCAATTAGATATAGTAAGAATGCTGCGTATAGTAAGTTACTGCTTAGAGCTACCACATCTTTACCTCCTCTACGAATTTTTGCTTTTTTCGTTTGTTCGATCGGTTAGTTCTTGAATGCTTGTTTCTTTTAAAATACGGTTCACTTCATTTCGAATACCGTACCAATTTTTATTTGTATGGCCTGCAATTAATATACGTTCACCATCGCGTCTAATCCATATACGTCTATGATTCCAATACATTCCTTGAATAACACCAATCATGAAAATAGCTCCGCCTAAACCAAGAAACCATAGCGTATGATCTTTCCGAACCGTAAGAGCTGACAGATTTTTTGTCTCTACGCCTTCAAATTTCATTTTTAATTGATTATCTTTCTCTGGTTCAATCGTTTTTTGAATGGCAACAAAGCTTCTTTCACCTTCTGGTTTTTCAGGAGATATCATGTTAAATACAAATGCTGGATTGTCGGGAACACGGTTTTTTGTATCAGGTACACCTTCACTATTGAAATAGAAGTTTGGCAAATAAGTCACAATTTCAACTTTATACCCATTGCCTAAATCATACTCCTTCTTTGGCTCTAACAAATCAACTGTAATCTTGCCAAAACTTTCTTCTGTCTCTTTGTCTACTAAACTAAAATTAAACTTATTTAGTTCATTTAATTTATAAGAGGTTTGATAAAGAGCATATGAATCGTGTTTTAAGGGGTAATTAACTCTAATTTGTTCATCTTTTATCTTTTCAAGTTCAGGTTCTGCCCCGTGAACGATTTCACCTTTCCGTTCATACAAGGTCACGTTTGTTTGAAAGTTTTTAACGACATTTCCATCTCCGACTCGTGATAGAGTATTAGCAAAAACTTCATCCTCTTGATCTTTTTGATAGGTATCCATAATGAACTTGTCACTGCTTAAATAGTATTTTCCATCGGTTCCTGGGATAACACTTGTTTCACCGTCACGAATCCAAAGCATTTCGTCTACGTACATCCCTGGGACAAATCGCAGCATCCCTCCTATAAGGAAGATAATAAGTCCAACATGGTTTACATAAGGGCCCCATCGTGAAAATCTATTTTTCTCAGCTAGAAAATGACCATTTTCCTCACGCACTTGATAACGCTTCCTCTTCAAGTTGGATATTATCAAATCCAGTTGTTCATCCATGTTCTCTAACACATTTGTTTCACTAAAAAGTCGTTGTCTCCGCATGAAGCTTTCATGACGTGTAATCCCTTGTTTTTTCAAAGCGCGATACAATGGAATAAACCGATCCAAACTTGCAATAACAAGTGATATTCCAAGAGCTGCAATTAATAAAAAATACCACCATGAACTGTACAGATTGTGAAAACCTAATTCATAATACATTTGTCCAAGAAATCCATATTCATCTTTATAAAACTCTTGTGGGACAACGGTTGGAGGAATATACATCTCTTGGGGGAAAATTGTTCCAATCGCAGAAGCAATTAAAAGAAGAACAATTATCGAAATTCCTACTTTAACGGATGAAAAAAAGTTCCAAATCTTATCGATAAGTGACTTTTTATATGTTTGTGAGCGTCTTGCGCCTCCATCGTATCTCATATCCAATAGTTTTTCAGAAACTTCATCCTTCTTATTACCGATAGTTCGTCCACAAGATTCACAAAGAACCGTTCCATATGGAATAGAGTGACCACATTCGCATTTGACATGTTCCATTCTAAAACTCCTTACGATTTAATTCTTAAAATATATTTAACAAAAACTTTTAACTTTTCAGATTTGCTTATTAATCTTTTAAAAAGGTAATATCTCCTTAAAATCCAGTAAATCCTCCGAACAAACTTGTTAAGACTGCAATAATTTTTGTCATCATATTAAAGTACAATAATACTCCCATCACAATCATCAAAATGCCTCCGATAGACATAAAGATTGCACTGTGTTTCTTTAGAAAAGTCATCTTATCAATAAATAAAGACATTAATAAAAATGGAATAGAAAAACCTAAGACATAGAAAACCATGTATAGTAGTCCTTTTCCTGGGTCTGATACACCTAACGCAATGACTCCTGCAAGGATGGGACCTGTACAAGGAGTCCATCCAGCAGCAAAACCAATTCCAATCAAAATTGATCCTATATAACCTGAAGGTCTCTTTTGAAAATAAATTTTCTTATCAGAAAGTAGGAAATCAAATTTAAGAACCCCTGTTAGAACTAAACCAAAAAACACCATCACAATAGCTCCAAGTTGTCTTAACAAATCTTGATAATCCATAAAAAATGTACCGATAAAAGAAGTAGAAAGCCCCAAAGCTAAAAAAATAATTGAAAATCCTACCAAAAACAAGATAGTGTGTATAAAAGCTTTCCTTCGTAAAATACCTTTTTCTTTTTTTAGATCATTTACGGACACTCCTGTAATATAGGAAAGAAAAGCTGGATATAAAGGAAGTGAACAAGGTGAAATAAATGATAAAAGACCTGCACCAAATGCAAGAAATAAGCTTAGTTGTTCCAAAAAGATACCACCTAACTGTTTATTAATTCTATGGCTTAATGAGTTCCATGTAATTTGCTATATCCCTTTCGGTCATACTTCCTGTGATCACTTTTAACACTTTTCCGTTCTTATCGATCAAAAATGTTGTAGGAATCGGGGTTATGTCATATGCTTCCGTCACAGCTCTATCTTTATCTTTAAGTATAGGGAATGTAAGCCCATGCCTATTTACAAACGATTCAATAGCAATATCACTTTCTGCAATATTAACCGCCAATATCTCTACACCAAGATTCTTAAAATGGCTATACTGTCTTTCCATATAAGGCATTTCCTTTTCACAAGGCTTGCACCAAGTACCCCAAAAGTTAAGAAAAACTCCTTTTCCTTTTAAATCAGAAAGTTGAACGTTGTTACCGTTCATATCTTCAAGAACAAAATCAGGTGCTTGGTCCCCTGCCTGAACTCGTAATTTTTCAGTAAAAAAGTTTTGATAAAGAGTATAGGCTACTGCTAAAGCCATAAGAAGTAGAAGACTAATACGTACAATTGATCTGGTTCTTTTGTTTTTCATTTTACTCTCCCTTTTTATTTTCATTCAAACCAACATTTTAATGTTGACATTTTACGTTAATAATTTTAATCTAAAAGCACAATATATTCAAACAAATATTTGAATAATAACTTCCAATATTTTCACCTAAAATACTATCTATTAATTTTAGGATCGTGCAAAGTGAAATTCTAAATCATTACATGAAGGTGAAATAATATAAGGTGTAACAAACTAACACAACTAAATATCTTTTATTCCGTTTATGGAGTATTTTAAAAAGGAGTTTTTTTATGAATTTAATTTTAACAATTCTCTCTGCTTTAGGGTCTTTTATAGTAACCAATATCGATGATATTTTTGTCTTGATGTTGCTGTTCTCTCAGGCAAGAACACAAGCTAAAGCGAGTAACGACGGTATGGTTAACATGCAGCCAAAGGGAAACCGCATTTACCCTAGAGATATAGTCATTGGCCAATATCTTGGTTTTGCACTTTTAGTTTTAATCAGTCTCTTAGCAACATTTGGAGTAACACTCATTCCTGATCAATGGGTAGGTTTTCTAGGATTTATCCCGATCTATTTGGGAGTTAAACTGTTTATAAAAGGTGAAGATGAAGATGAAGGTGCAATTCTTTCTAGTTTAAATTCAGGAAGATTTAACAAACTCTTTATGAGTATAGCCTTCATCACATTTGCCAATGGTGGAGACAATATTGGAATTTATGTTCCGTTCTTTTCTACTTTAAATAATAACCAACTGGTCATTACAGTTATTACTTTCTTTATAATGGTTGCGGTCTGGTGTTTAATCGGCTATCGTCTAGCAAGATTCAGATATGTTTCTGAAACACTCGAGAAATACGGCCGATGGGTTATTCCAATTGTTTTTATAGGATTAGGCCTTTATATCATGGCAGAAAGTAATATATTTTCTAACCTATGGGATCACTTCGTAAATTTAAATTCCTAATTAAACGCAATGAATTATTTTTGTTATCCCCCTTTCCTTTTAAAGTATTGTGTACAAATCTTTATAGAAAATAAAGTATGAGGTGACGACTTTGTATTGGATCATTATACTCACATTAGGTATTGATCAGCTTTTTAAATATTTAGTTAGAAATTTTATGGACTATGGGCAATCCATTCCAATTATCAATGGTTTTATCCAATTGACATCTCATCGAAATACAGGTGCTGCTTGGGGAATTTTTTCAGGACAAAAAATATTCTTAATTAGCATTGCAATTATTGTTATAGTCGTTGGTCTTATTTATTCTCGTAGAGTAACTGATAAGCTAACGCGTATAGCCTTTGGCTTATTTATAGGAGGTGCAATGGGAAACGTTGTAGACCGTTTAATTTTTGGTGAAGTAACAGATATGTTCGAAGTTACATTTATTAATTATCCAATTTTTAATACTGCGGATGTATTTTTAGTTAGTGGAGTTATTTTATTCCTTATTAGCACTTATAAAGAGTCAAAATTAGAAAGTAATCAATCTTAAAAAGAATCTTCATTGTTTTCGTATTTTATATATATGGGTATAATGGGGACAAAGGAGGGTGGAAGTATTGAAAAAATTACTTACGTCTATAGTAGCTGTTGCTTTATTTCTAGGTATTGGTACTGCTGCTTTTGCACATTCAAACAGCACTCCTAGTCAAGGGAACGGAAATTGGCAACAAATGATGGATTATTGTTCTGAAATGATGAATTCTTTCATGAATAATCATCAAAACAATATCCAGCATGAAACCTCAACATCAAAGAATTTAAATATAGAACAGACTAATTCAAATGATAGTACCACGAATAACCACCAGAACCAAAACCATTCTATGTATGACGATTGTTGATAGGAAATAAACAACAAAAAAGAAAGAGCATGGGCTACAAATAAATGTCCAAGCTCTTTCTTTGTTTAGAAATAAAAAATAGATTCTCCTCAAAACCAAAACAGTTTCCTATTGTAGCTTTAAAAGTTTAATCAAAAACGTTCAACAAACCCATATTCTACGGCACAAAAAAAGAATCCATTTTGAAAAAAGATCAAAATGGATTCTCATATCAATACTTAGTTCAATTTTCCATAAAAAAGTTTGATCATTTCGTTGAAGATGGATCTTTATTTATGTTAGTTCTTTGATATAGATCGTTACATTCCCCAAACAGCAACTACCTTGAGGATTGTTTACTTCACAACCACATCGGTTTTCATTTATATTTTCACGAATATGTTCTACTGGATTAGGATTAATTCCATTTTCAACATATTGTTTAATTTTTTCTTTTGTCCAACCAAAACAATAGCAGACAGGAACAACTGTGGCATTATCTTTTTGATAAACAGAAACCTTAATTTCTGACTTTAAATAAGTTTTTTTATCTGTATCATAATAAACTACATTACAATCTTTTGACGAACAAAAATAATGAGTTAAGCCTGCATTCAATGTACCTAAAATTGTTGGTTTTAACATTGATTTTAACGTAATTATTTTTACTTTTTTCCCTTTTACATTACAAGAAGGACACAACTCATTACTACTACTTTCAGAAACCTGCCCTTTTGTAGAACAACAATCAGACATATTTTACGCTCTCCTTTTTATTGGCGAGGTGCAAATAGCATTACCGAGACACCAATTAAACATATACCTGCACCTACCCAGTCATATATATCTGGTGCTTTTTATCAAGCTTTTTTACAAATTATCAGACTTTATTTCAAAGCCACACCTATATCCTTAAACAATATTTACGTCTTTTCATTCTAGTGTATATGAGGAGCTAATTGCTCAAACATCCAATGAAGCCCGAAATTTAAAAAGATCCCCCCGAAAAAGAAAAGAATAATAGGCCTATCCTCTGTCGCATTTACAACAGGTAATAAATCTGTTAAAGCTATGTATAAAAATATACCTGCAGTTAATGAAAGCGAAATGGCAAGTATGCTACTTTGTAAAGAAACGAGTTCTGTTAGAAACAAAGCTGCTGTAGCTCCCACTATGGTAGATAAACCTAATAAAACAGCTGCACCTATAGCTTTCTTTTTGCTTTTCAAGCTTGCAAATACAATGGAAGATATAGTTAAACCATCAGGTATCTTATGTAGTAGGACAGCGATTAATACGACAAAACCTAATCCGCTGTTTATTGCAAAACTAGCTACAATTGATAACCCATCAAAAAAAGTGTGTATTATCATGCCTATTAATGCACCATACATTGTAGTATGGGTTTGAGATTGATGTGTTTCTTCTCCAAAATGAAAATGAGGTGCTACCAGCTGTTGAAATAAAAATATGATACCAAAACCTAAAATTATATAAATTGAACTTGATTCCATTATTTCTAAAGCTTCTGGTACTAGATCCATAATTGCAATTGAGAAAAGTAATCCGGAACTTAGAGCCATTAGAGCATATAAACTTCTTCTGGACCAATTTTTCTTAAGAAAAATAACAAAACCGCCCAAAACATTAGCTAAAGCTGCCGTTATTACATAAAAAATGATTTCCATTAATCGT
>NZ_BCVD01000082.1 GCF_001591565.1 Priestia flexa NBRC 15715
TGCGCTACGGCCACTCGCTTTCCGCGGGGAGGAACCTGAGCTTCCTCGCTGCGCTGCGGGATCTCAATTTTCCCTCTATTTCCCGCAGGAACGTAGTGACGAGGAAGTTCAAAGCGAGCCCCGTGGAAAGCGAACAATCCGGAGTGGAAATCACCCCAGTTGCATGCGTCCTTCCCTCTTTCAAATAACAAAAAAAGCTGCCTATATCAGCAGCTTTTAACCTAAAACAACATATCCGTAATAGAATACTAGCACAAGCGCTACGATTAGAAGTGCCCATGCACCTCCCGTTGCTTTGGCTTTTTTCGTTCTAACAAGTACCATTTCCATACCAACTAGCACTAGAACCCCAGCCAATCCTTTAATAAGAGCTTGTCCTTTAAACTGATACCAGTCTGCTAGCAAATGAGCACCTGATAACAACACAAGCACATACAACAGACGAGTAATCATATGTACAATCTTTGCGCCTCTTCCTTTACCAGACTTCGTTAAAACAACCGCTACCACAAAACCAATCAACAATAATGTCCATAATGTTACATGTAAATGAATCATCGTATCCACTCCTTTCATTCCATATCATACCACGAATACAAGCCTTCTCACCACTGCACATAAGCACCAAACAACAATGCGCTTATCACTTTCACATATCTGCCATATATCGCTTTAAATATGAATACATATGAACAGAAAGAACTTTTTAACATTCTTTTCATACCATGATAAGAGACTATAATGAAAAAGGATGTTTGCTTATGCCAGCCATCGTCGGTGTTGTCAACGTAAACAGTGTCGGTTCTTCTGGAGTTCTGCATATTGGCGATGTATATAGTATTGCTCCCATTTCAACAGCTAAAACATTTGCTGGAGCGGGATCGTTTAATACTGGAGACCGCCTGCATGTCATTAACCAACAAAGCGCAACGAACGTTCAAGATAGTGATTTGAGTGACCAAAACATTACCGCTAATGCTTAAGTTTTAACAGAAAGGAGCTATCTCCATTGAACTTCTATGTAAATCAAAGCATTTGTATCCAAAGTTTAAAAGTAAGTGCTGTCAGTAACTCATCTGTATTACAAATCGGCAGCGCAGGCATCATTAAACCTAACTCTAACTTATTTAATACAGGTGGCTTTACTGGACCAGCCCCTGATGAACAAAAAAAAGGGATTCTCGGCTCAGTTTCTCCATCTACTTTCACACCGACACAATCTTCAGCCGTTCCAGCACCTTATTCTCAGTCGCTCACCCCACCTGTTCGGCCGAACAACTGACATGTTCATAACTTCTTCACCATATGTATAAAATATATCATCTTTAAATGACAATTTGCATACAGGGTGAAAGAAGGTGCCAAATATGAAAAACATGGACTATACACAGCAAATGCATCGTTATATTGAACAGCTATCAGTGCGAGTTGCTACCCTTGAATCAACCGTTCAAAAATTGGAGCAACAGTTAAAAGAGTTAGAAGAACAAACGCCTATTAATATTGAAAAAATTGAATATAAATTTGAACAACTAAAAATCGACTCCCTTGATGGCACATTAAACATTGGCTTAAACCCGCTTACACCAGACAATCTAGAAGACATTATCATAAATAATCAAACTCCTGAAATTACGCTTCCACAGCAAGGACCACAAAACCCGAGTCTAAAGCCACTTGATCGTAATACGCTGAAACATTGGGTTGAAGATATATACGCATCTATGACGTCTGAACTTGACCAACACGGCTATTCAATGGTTCAGCATGTTCTTGACCAGCGCTCTATGACCATTGAAGGAGCGTACTACGACTTTATAATTGAAGACGTAAAAAAGCAGTTAGAACAACGTATTACCTATTATCTAAATCAAGTTCAACCTGAAGAATTAGAACAAAACTTTGAAGCAATTAAGCCCCAAATTATAGAGAAAATTTATGAAGATATCAAAAAAGGCATCGATGCTTTCTTAACTTATTTACCCGATTCCTTAAAGAAAGGCGGTCACAACCAATGAACTATACCGTCATCAATCGAGAATTAATGGTTGGAAACATTGATATCACCGGCGTATCTTCATCCTCTGTATTTTTAATTGGAGACGCTCACTATATCAATTTATCAGCAACATTTGATACACCAGCGGAATCTCTTATTATTGGTCCTTACGTTCCACTATCTCTTTCATAAAGGAGACTTTTTTATGCTACCTAGAATTTCTCAAGTCAATCATTTGACATTAAATTCTCTTTTATCATCCTCATTATGCCAGATTGGAGATTCTACTCATATAGTATTAAAGACGCGTGTCCTAGCAATAAAGCGGGAATATCCTTTATTTTATGGACGTGAAGAAGATTTCAATTCTTACGATGTTTTTAATGAGCCTATACCACAGCCAATAAATGAGTTTATCAATATGCAAGTAAATAATACTGCCCCACTTATTAAAGTGGACCGCGTTACTATTCGAGGATGCTCATTCTCTTCAGTTATTCATGTGGGCTCCACATGTACCATTGATGCGGAAGCACGAATTAAACATATCCGCCAACTTGAAGGAGATACACCACAAACTCCTGATATCGGCCTAGAAAAACAGTTAAGTACAACAGCCAATGAACTTCAAGAGACCCTTCAAAACGATGCAACAAGATGAACAAATCTTACCGCTTCATCATACACTAGATTATTATCACGATAATAAAGGGTGGATATTATGCCAGCTTTAATCGGTCCTGTTAGTATTACAAGCGTGGGTGGCGGTGTTGTAACGTTTGGAGATACCTTTTATGTGTCCCCAAAAAGCTCATCAAAAACGAGTACGGGCTCAGGAGCAGTTAACACCGGTAACTTCGTCAATACCAATACCGGAATCTCTGGAACAAATACGCTTGATCCCGATTTTGCAGATCAAAACAACGTTGCCAATGCATAAAAAAACAGCTGAAATGTCAGCTGTTTTTTTATCTTTTTTTTCGTTCATTCGACTTTTTAATTTTAGGCACTCGTGAAGATGGCTGCTTTTGAATCCACTTTATAAATGAATGAATCTGTGGATCATCTCTTAGTAGAGCAATTGTATTTAAGCGAACCGCTAATTCTGCATTCGTATAAAGCGCATGTATTTGCTTATGACACGGAATACAAAGGTTAGCAGTAGGCTCAAATGTCCCTCCCATTTCTTTGGGAGTGAGATGATAAACGGTAATTTCAACATCTTCTCGTTCACATAATTCGCACCAGCCAACGTGACGATCTTTTTTCCCCACTGCTTTTCAACCTTTCCCTTTATAACGTTTCAACGGCTACTCGTGTTCCCATACCAGTAGCATCAGCAGGCTGTACAATTAAACGCTTAGGTAAGCGTGCTCGAAGTTCTTGCACGTGACTAATAACTCCGATTGATAGGTTATCGGACTGTAGCTTTTCTAAAGCCGTCACAACCGTATCGAGAAGCTCTCCATCCAGTGTTCCAAATCCTTCATCTAAAAAGAAAAATTGTAAAGGGTACTCTCCCCGAAGCTGGATTTGTGCAGATAATGATAGGGCTAATGCAAGAGACGTTAAGAATGTTTCTCCTCCTGAAAGAGTTGAGACCGGGCGCTTAACTCCACCGTTAGCATCGTCTCTCATAATAAATCCACCTTGAGAATCCACTTCAATTGCATAGCGGTGACGTGTTAAAATAGCTAATCGCTCTGAAGCATCTCGACTAATCGCCATCAGCTGTTCTTCAGCCATATACTCAACAAACGTATTACCTTTAAACACAGACTGTAGCTTTTGATACTGTTCAAACAAAGTTTCTTTCTCTACCCTTTGCTTTTCAAGCTCGTTAAAGCGTTCATGTCTCTTTAACATATCTTTTAAGGTCTCTTCTGCTCCACCCTTTAGCTGATTTGCTTCGCTAACCGCTTCTTTTCTGTTTACCAGCAGAGATTTAGTTTCTTCCCACTTATCTTTAGTTATAGCTTTACCATTAAGTTTTTTCTCAACTTTAGCTATGTCAGCTTTGGCTTGTTTTAGCTTATCCTCAAACTCTTGAATTTCTTCAGTTAATTTCTGTATATCATCACTTGTTTGAACTGCTTTTTTTACTTCCTCTTTTTCTGTAAAGCCTGACGGTTGAAGCTGCTCTTCCCATTGTTTTTTAACTTCTTCATACCGTTCTGTCAAATCTTCTAATGCTTTACGCTCTGCATGCTCATTTGCCTGTAGCTTTTGATAGGTCACTTGCATACCATTTAGCGTTTCATAACAGGCATTCTCCGTTTGATCTAGCTCACGAATGCGCTGTTCAACCTCTTTTAGCTCTGACGCTACATCTCCTGCTTTTGAAAGTTCCGTAAGCATGCTTTTTTGTTCTTGGAGGGCTTGATGAAGGTTTTTCTGTTCTGCTTCTAACTGAACACTCTTACGCGTTGCTTGATCATACCCTTCTCTCGTATGCGCAATTTTAAGTTGGTGTTCATCAAAAAACTGATAGCTTTTATTGATGCGTTCAACAAGTGTTCGCTCCTCTGCAATTCGCAATTTCATTTTTTCTTGAACTTCATGAATATTATTCATCTCTAGATGTGGATATAGCTGATGCCATTCTTTAATAAGCGTATCCTGATGGTCGTTGTGCTTACTTAACTCTTCAGTAAAATTTTCCACCTCTTTTATGAGTTGCTGCTTGCTAAACAGTAAATCGTGCTGCTGCTTTTCCCTTTGTTTATAGCGCTGTAACAAGTCTGATTGCTTCTCGCGAACTTCAATGTAATCTTGCTGTAAGGCTTTCAGCTCAATTTTTAACCTAGTGCTGTATTCACCGCCATTCTCTTCTAACGGCTGGATAGCCGGCAAGTCATACTTCGTATCAGCGACCTCGGGGTAAGCATCGAGTAACATTGAATGAAGCTGCTCTAAGCGAAGTTTTAACGCTCCGTACTCTTGCTTTTGCTCATCCAGTATATGCTTCTCTGATTCATAACTGGTAATCTGTTCATCCAATTGTAAGTTGGTGTGTACCTCATTAGATACTGCAGGTGAAGGGTGGTCATTTGAACCGCACACTGGACATGGTTTTCCTTCACTGAGACCATCGGCTAGCTGGTGAGCTAAGTGGTTAACCTTTTCCTTCATTTGTTGCTCACGCAGTGACTGTAATTGACGATTTACCGAGCTAAAAAGCTGTTCAAATTCACGTTCACGCTCACAAACGATATGATACGTGCGCTGAGTGGATACAAATAGCTTTTGTGCTTGAGAAGCTTGACTTTGTTTTAACTCTTTTTGTTTTTCAATGTTTGCTTCAGTTGCTTTCAGCTCTAACTGCTTTTTCTGTACTTTTTCTTCTTGTTCTTTTATAACTCTCTTTAATTCCACTGCTTTTTCTGCTTTTATTGCAGCTTCATAAACTTGTTCACGCTCTGTGTCAGAAACTTTTACCGTTTCTAATTCTTTTTTCAAGCTACTTTGAAGCAATTTCCCTTTTTCTAACTGTGCTTCAAGCTTTTGTAGCACTTCCAAACTCTCTTTTACATCAGCTGAGGCCTGGTTATATGCTGCTTGCTTTTCAACGTAGTTCTTTTCTAGCTCCTGTATCAGTTCTTGAATTTTTTTCGCTTGCTCTAACTGTTCTTTCCGAATAAAGAGCTTTGGCTGTTCTTGCTGTTTCGTTAACCGTGCTTGGTCATACGCCACCTGGCTTTTTTCATACTTATCATACTGGGTACGCAGCTTCTCTTGAATAGCTGATACGTTTTGACGAGTCTTTTGCTTTTTCACCGTAAGCTGCTCGTACGCGTTTAGATATGGCAACAATTTTTTTGCTTCTTCAGCTATAGCTACTTGTTTTCGCTTCTCATTTATAAGCAGCTCTTGCTCATTTAATTCTTTTAACGTTTCTTCTAATTCATGTTTGATTTGCATATCATTCCAAATCGCAGTTTGTTCATCGTACAACTTTTCAATGTCTTTCAGTTCGCACTCGCGCTTTTCCAGCAAAATGATACGCTCTTGAAGGACCTGCTCTGCTTGCTTAACACTTTCCTCTGATGCTTCCCCTAATCCCGTCTGCTCTGCAGAAATCGTATCAATTTCACCTTTTAATAGCTGAACATTTGAACGAATTTTTTTGTTAAGTTGATCACCGTACTGCTCTAAATTAAATAAACGCTGCAGCATTTGACGGCGCTCCGTGCCTTTCAATGATAAAAACTCAGCAAATTTCCCTTGTGGCAATACAACAGCGCGCGTAAAGTCGTCGATTGTTAAACCTAATAGCGACTGAACCTGCTGGTTTACGTCATTTGTTTTATCAGCCAGTACGATTGTTTCATCTCCTACTTCAATAAAACGGCTGGTTGCTGACCTTACTCGCATTTCATCTGAACGCTTGAAGCTACGCTCGACGGTATAGCGCTTTTTATGATTTGCATTTTCTAATTCAAACGTAAAAGCAACTTTTACTTCGTTTTCGGCGTGATTTAAAATGCCATGCGTGTTGTTAGCTGCCCTTTCTACTTTGCCGTAAAGCGCAAGAGTCATCGCATCTAAAATAGAAGATTTACCACTGCCTGTTGGACCAAAAATACCGAACACACCGCCAGAACATAAGCTTGTAAAATCGATAACTTGTTTGTCTCTAAAGCTGTGCAAGCCTGCTATTGTTAACGTAATTGGCTTCATCTTCTACTCCTCCTCTTCTGCTTCTCGTGTATGAATCAATGATAAAAAGAGTTGAACCAACTCGTCGCTTGGTGTCGCTCCCCCCGTTTGCTTCCGATAGAATTTAGCAAACGACTCTTCGATTGGAACGTTTCGCTGTTCTTGTTGAACTTGAACAGTTTCTTCCTCTTTAAAAACCGGTCGGATATGAATGAACCCTTTGTGCAGCTTACGTAATCGGTGAATTTCTTCAAGAGACAATGCATCTTCTAAGTGAATCTCTAAATCAATCCAAGCAGTGCTATCTTTTCCTTCATCCAGCCACTGGTACACTTCTGCGATACCGTTTTTCGCTTTCCATCTTGTAAGTGGTCTTCCGCTTGATAAAGGAATTTCCGTTACCTTCACTTCTTCTCCCGGCTTAGCATCGAGTATCGTTACGGATTTGGTATAGCCTGATTCAGAAAAGCTATAGGCAAGAGGTGAACCCGAATAACGAGCTTTTGTAGAAGCTCGCTTGATGTCCTGAGGTCGGTGAAGATGCCCAAGCGCTACGTACTGAGCTGCCGCTGGAAGGCTTGACGCTGCCACTGTATACGCTCCACCTACTTCAATTGGCCGTTCAGAATCTGTTGAGCTTCCTCCCGCAACATAGATATGACTCATGGCAATGTTTACACTGTCGTTTGTAAAATGTGAGCTCATCTTTAAAAAGATTTCGCCTACTCGCTCATCATATGAGTTTCGAAGCAACAATTCATCGTCTTCCTCAGCCAACATTTCCTTTAATCTTGATTCTGATGGATAAGGAAGTGCACCTACTTTTAACGTTTCTTCAACAGTTGGAAGGTAAATCTCTTGTACATCAGTTGTCGGTAAACCTATGAGCGTAATATTTTGTTCAAATGCAAGCGGAGAGGCTGCAGATAAGCGATCGGGATTATCATGGTTACCCGCAATTACAATAATTGGACGCTTGCCTTTTTCACTCAGCTTCGACATACTATCATAAAATAATTGCTCTGCTGCTGCGGGCGGATTAACGGTATCAAATACATCACCGGCCATTAAAATTGCGTCAACTTTTTCTTCCTTTACAATTTGAGCTAACTCATCTAAGAACTGAGCTTGTTCTTCAATTCTGCTCCTACCTTCTAAGGTTCTCCCTAAGTGCCAGTCGGCCGTATGTAATAACCTCATGTGCTCCCCACCTTTTCTTGACAAAAAGAAGACGAAAAGCTCGCCTTCTTTTTACTCTTCTATTTCTATTACATGTCCACCATCTAAAAAATATAAATAGCTATGTGCTATCGGCTTTTTCACGATGGTTTCTACCGCTTTTCGATACAGCTTCAGCTGCACTTCATAGCGGTTTTTCAAGATTTCTTCAGCGCTGTTAAAGTCATTGCTAAAGCGATTTTTTATATCATCGGTTTTGTAATCAACGAGGATTAGCTGACCATTCCATTCATATAAGCAATCTATAATCCCTTGGACTAAAATTGCTTCATTATCGTTCCACCCGTATACTTCTTCCGTTGAAACATTTAAGCTAAACGGCATTTCACGATAAACCTTTTCTGCTTCTTTGAGCTGTTGTCCAATGAAACTTTCCGTAAATTGAGCAATGTCAGAAGGGTTAATACTTTCTGCTTGCTCAGTTGTTAAAATTTCATTGGTAACGAGGGAATCAATAAGCTCTTGTACGGCTTCAATTGTTAACGATCCCTTAAATGGTAAATGCTGCATCACTGTATGCACAGCTGTTCCACGTTCTGCTGCGGTTAATGAATGCGACTGCATAAAGGCCGGGCGATCTTCAATAGTTGACTTAAAGCCTGTTATAAGCTGACTTTCTTGTTCTTCACCGCTCGCTTGGTATTGTCTCTTTAAATCAGAAACAGATTGCTTAGAGCGATGTGTTGTTGCTTCTAAATGACCATACTCCCAACGTAATCGCTCTTCAATGCGTTCTTTATGGATACTTTCAATATGAACTTGATCACCTTTTTGTACCGCAGCTAACAGTTCTTCATGCTCCAATTGTTCTTCAACAAGCTGTTCAGATAGCTCCGCCGCTTGGATCGTTTGAATTTCCCACTTGGAGCTGTGCTCATACACCTCTTGCAACACCGCTCTTTGTTCTTCTGGTATCCATTTTTCGAAGTGACGATGTCTGGCCAGAGCAAGACCAATCCAATCAAGATAAGACTTTGCATCTACACGCATATAAGCCGGCAGTTCCCATTGATCATGGGTCAACACGTGACTCCATTTTTTCATTTGAGCCTCAGCATCTTTTACAGTTCCTACTAAAATTAATTTTTCTTTAGCACGTGTCAGCGCTACATATAAAACACGCATCTCTTCGGCAATGCTTTCTTTTTTCATTTTTTGTTTCATTACTTGCTGAAGCAACGTTGGGTACGTAATACGAAGCTTTGGATCAATATATTTAGAACCGAAGCCAAGTTCTTTATCTAGAATATAAGATTTATTTAAATCCATTAGATTAAATTTACGATTCAATCCAGCTACGAAAACAATAGGAAACTCTAAACCTTTACTGCTATGGATTGTCATTAAACGAATAACATCTTCTTGCTCACCTAAAGACCTTGCCGTTCCTAAATCATTTCCACGCTCTTTCATACGATCAATAAACCGTAGAAAGCGGAATAAGCCTCGAAACGACGTCGCTTCATATTGACGTGCACGGTCATATAAAGCTCTTAAGTTTGCTTGACGCTGCTTACCTCCAGGCAGACCTCCTACAAACTCATAAAATCCTGTATCACGATAAATTTGCCAGATAAGTGTAGATAAAGAAGTTTGACGTGCTTTTGTTCTCCACTCACTAAGCTTTATGGCAAAATGATGAAGCTTTTCTTGAAGATTTCCTTCAGGAGATATGCGCACATAATTTTTCATCGCTTCATAGTACGTTCCCTTCTTATCCTCAGCACGAATTAAAGCAAGCTCTTCATCTGACAAGCCTACAATTGGAGAACGCAATACAGAAGCAAGCGGAATATCTTGATATGGATTATCAATGACTTTTAATAAAGACATCATCATCATTACTTCCGTTGCATCAAAATACCCTGATGAAAGATCTGCATAAACAGGAATTCCTTCTTGCTTAAACTCTTCCATAATTTGTGGTGCCCAAGGCATAGAACGCAGTAAAATAACAAAATCTCGATACGTTACGTTTCGCATCACATCTAGCTTACGATCGTATACTTGAAAACGATCTTGAACAAGCTGTTTTATCTTCCGAGCCATTGCGCGAGCTTCTAGCTGAGCTGTTTCTAGCTCTGCTTCTGAAAACTCTACTAAATCCGACTCTTCTTCCTCTGCTCCACCTTCCTTGGAAATGAGCAAAAGTTCAGACTCCATCTCACTACTGCTAGGATACGATGCTCCTAGCTTCAAAGATGCATCATTGTCATAGGCGATTTCGCCAACTTCTTCATCCATTAACTGCTGAAAGATAAAGTTGGTCGCATCGATAATCTCAGAGCGACTGCGGAAGTTTTTATTCAAGTCAATTTTCATACCATTTTTTCGACCGTCATGTGTAAAAGTTTTATATTTTCCAAGGAACAGAAACGGTTCTGCTAAACGAAAGCGATAAATAGATTGCTTGACGTCACCAACCATAAAAAGGTTACCATTTTTACCATCATTATGCGTCACAAGCTGAATGAGGGTCTCTTGTACCATATTCGTATCTTGGTATTCATCTACTAAAACCTCAACAAACTGCGTTTTATATTTATAAGCGACTTCAGAAGGTTCAACCCTTCCATCTACAGAATGGCTTAAAATTTGCAAGCAATAATGTTCTAAGTCTGAAAAGTCCACGAGCCCTTTCGCTCTCTTTTCTGCTTCATAGCGATTACCAAACTTCCTTACAAGCGATACGAGAACTTCTACTACAGGATACATTTTCTGAAAGTCACTCATGTATCCACTGAGCGGACGAGAAAATAAATCACCTTGCAATTTTTCAAGAGCTGCTTTTGCTTTTTTACGAAGCTCTCCAAACTCATCAAGTAAGGCAACATCATACTCGTCACCTTTACACGGCTTTAAACGCGTAAAGCTAAGAACTTGCATATGTTCATGTAGCTCAGCAAAAGTGCCAGCTGCAAGCATACGGTTAACCTGAGCTAAGTCATCTTCAATATTTACTTTTCTTGGGGCTGGACCTCCAGGCATGGTTGTGAGCCTAGAGGCTTGGTTTAGCATAGCTTGAACACCGCTCAGCTGCTTTTTCACTTCGTCCATTAAAAAACTCATAAATGGAAGAGAGTCAATTGTAGCTTCTTCATCAATGCTATATTGGCGAAGGAGCATATCTAACCACCTATTTGGATTTGGATTAGAACGAGCAAAATCGTATAATCTGCGAACCATATGCTGCACGTCCAAGTCATGACGGTCACTCGTATAGCGGTCCACCAATTCAAAGAATGATTGATTACCTTCAAGGCTATACTGCTCTTCAAAAAGCTCGTCTAATACTTCTTCTCTTAAGAGTTCCGCTTCAGTATCGTCTGCGATTCGAAAACCTGGATCTAAGTTAATCATATAGTAATAGGTGCGAATAACTTCCAGACAAAATGAATGAAGAGTTGAAATAGACGATCGGTTTAGTAAGTGTAGCTGTCTTCTTAAATGTAAGGAAGATGGATTTACCTTTAACTCTTTTTCTAAAGCTTCTCCTATACGATGACGCATCTCTGCTGCTGAAGCGTTTGTGAACGTTACGACTAACAAACGGTCGACGTCCACTGGATTTTCAGGATCGATAATTTTTCGAATAATACGCTCAACTAACACAGCTGTTTTCCCTGAACCTGCGGCGGCTGCTACTAAAATATCTTGCCCAGATGATACAATGGCTTTCCACTGGTCATCTGTCCACTGCGAATCCGCTGGCTTACTCATTCGTTCCTGACTCATGCTTATCCTCCTCTCGTATTTTTTCTAGAATGCTATTTTGATTTTCATTTCTTAACTGACGATATTCATTTTCGCTTAATGCTTCATCAAATTGACAAATCGAACGATAGTCACAAAAAGCACACGGTGTTTTATCTTTAAGTTTATAGGGAGCAATGTCAATTTTACCTTCAGTAATTTCTGTCCCTGCCTCCACAAACTTTTTACGTACATATTGTCTAAGATGTGTAAAGTCCGTTTCAGATGCAATAGAAGAATTCGCATAGAAACCACCTGTTTTTTTAATACCAGCTGAGATAATTTGTGAATGACCGGACTCAAGCGTTTCGTCCATTAGGCGAACCGCTTCTTCATCACCTAGCAGTAAGCCTTTCATCTTAAATTTCTTAAAGATTTCTTCTTCAATCTGATTTTCACTCAGACTATTTGTACTATTAACCATCGGATTATGAACGTGGAAATATAAAACACCTGCAGGTAAAGCACCTTGGTTAGTTTTCAAAAGCTGCTCAGCGTGAGTTACCACTACATCCAAATATGCGAGAATTTGAAGTGAAAGTCCATAATAGACCTCCAGTAAATTTAACGCTTTGTCACTCGATTTATAATCGACAATCCGAAGTAGTATCCCTTTAGAGCTTTCTGCTTTATCCACTCGATCAATTCGTCCGACTAGCTCCATCGTATGCCCATTTGGAAGCGTAAAGGTCATGGAAGGTAGCTCTGCATTAGGACCAAATCCTAACTCTAGTCCAACTGGTACAAAACCGCTCGCTCTTGCATGTTGGCTTAATACAATCGACGCTCTTTCAATTACTTGCTGTAACTTATATGCGAGATATTGATGACGATTCGAGCTCAGCAATATTTCGTTTTGTAAGCGCGGCGCTAATTCTTGAACTGCAGTGGCTGAAAGGGATTGACAATCTTTTTTCGTTAACTGCTTCCAATCTTTCTCACCAGTTCGTAACTTATCCGAAATATGCTTTAACGCTGCGTGAAAAAGCTCACCAATATCAGGTGCCGCTAGCTGAAATACTTTTCGATCCTTCAGCTTTAAGCCATGAGAAGCAAAATGCGAATAAGGACAGGCTTCAAACTTCTCCATGCGTGATACGCTTGCTTGAATATGTTTTCCATACAAGCGCTCACTCGTCTTTTTACTTAATCGCTTTGCATCGTTTTGATAAAATAAGCTGCTCAGAACTCTTTGACTATACGTTTTCCAGTCTGAAGTCATATAAAAGTTATAAACGTCCCACCATGCATCGCTCATTGGATAATGTCGTTTCCAAGCCTGTAAGTTACTTGCTAAATAAGCCATCGTAGACAACGGATTCGCAATATAGTCAAGCTGCTTTTCCTCTTCTAAACTTGTAGGATCATTCATTAACAACGTTTCTTCAAGTAGTGGAAAGAGCTCTTTCAGTCGGTTAATAACTAAAGACGGAAGCAAAGACTTCCCTTCATCATTCGCTAGTGGGTAGCTGATATATAACTTTTCTTCAGAACTTACAAGCGCTAAATAAATCAAGAACTGATCATCAAACAGCTGCTGCTTACCAGTTGGAGCTAGCGTCACACCTGATTTGAATAATTCGTCGCGGTCTTGATCAGATAAAATACTGTCTCCCTGCGGCTTAGCTGGTATTACACCATCGTTCACACCTACGATAAAGGTAGCTTTAATATTAGAAAAACGAGAGCGTTCAAAGCTTGCAACAAGGACTTGGTCAAGCGATGGTGGGACAATAGCAAACTGCATGCTATCTAATCCTGTCTCAAAAAGCTCAGCAAATAGCTTGATGGACACTTTTTCTTCTCCCATCATTTCTACAAATTGATCAAACAGGTTTAAGACAGCTTTCCATACTTGTTCATGTTCCCGTGCTTCCTGTACCTTTCCATTTTCTTCACAATGGTCACGAAGCTTCTCAATTTTTTGTGGGATGCTTAGCTCTGTCAAAAAGAGATAAAGAGCTTTTGCTTTTTCCTCTCCCGTCTTTCCTTTCTTTAAGGCCTGCTGTAGTTTCATAAGTGGGTTTACAACAAGTTCTTTTAGCTCATTAATTTTTTCTTCAAACTGTACTTCCTCATCCGTTTTTGGTAGATTCATATCCTCTAATGAACGATATTTTCGGTATTTCCACCTTTCACCATTCGTCCACTTAGTACCTTGAATCCCGTATGCTAATACGTAGTTTTCAAATTGATCCATACCTTCTCTCAGTGCTTCAACCTCAGCTTCTATCGAAAAAAACATATCTGTCTTAATAGCACGAAAAATACTTTCATAGCGCCACGAACCACTCACTACCTCTAAGCTGGAACGAATAAACTCAATGATTGGGTGATGGAACATTGCTCTTTTTTGATCAATAAAGTATGGAATTTCATAATCACGAAATACGGTTTCAATTAATTCGCCGTAGTCATTTTTATTTCGAACAACTAGAGCAATATCTCGATACCGATAATTGGAGTCTTTAACTAGTAGCTGAATTTCTCTTGCAATTCCTTCTACCTCTGCACGACGACTCACAGCAGGATATAAAGAAATGTGAGTTGGCTTTTGAGAAAATTCAGCAGCTGGACGCTCATCATAATACTTCTCCAAATGAGACAGCTCTGGGCTGTTTGCATGGCGAATATTATCCTTTAATAAAACAGGGTCTTTTATTTCAATTCCATGTTCTAGTGCTGCTGTTGTTAATTCTCTATATGTTTCTCCAGTTAATCTAAAGAGCTGCAAATCAGTTGGTATATAACTTGCTTGTGTATGATCTCCGGTCAATGCGATAGTTACATCTGAACAAGCTTTCATAAGTTCAACTAAGACATCTAGTTCTTGCTTTGTGAAATGATGAAATCCATCGACATAAATAACTGCTTTCTTTAAATATGAGGAAAGCGGAATTTTTTCAGCTAATAGTTTTAAATAATCTTCGCTATCTACATATTTCATTAGCAGCTGCTTTTCTAGTTCTTGATATATAATTCCTAAATCATGCAGCTTGTCCGCTAGCACGTGCTCGTTATTGTCTTTAAACTCTTGTTGCAGAGCCCCTAACGATTCAGGCTCTAATCCATACTGCTTAAATTCTTTCAACATTTGTTCTAGCTTTGTGATAAACCCTTCTTTCTCAGATGCTGCTGCAAATAAAGTGAGCTCTTCTTTTTGTTGCTCTATAATTTTTCTGAGCATCATATGCATGCCCGTTTGATCAATATGATAACGGCTAATGCCGCCTGCTTCCTGGAGAACTCGCCACGCCAAACGCGTAAAACTATAAACTTGAGCTCTCATCATCCCGCCCAATCCCGGCGTTTGGATAAGCTCATACTCTGATTGGAAGGTCATTTGCTCTGGAACAATATAAATAATTGGGTTGCCCAGTGGCTCTCGCACCAATTCTTGGCGAATAGCATTTAAACACGCTGTTGTTTTACCACTTCCAGACCTACCCAGCATAAACTGTAGCATCTTGTTCACCCCTAACGAATTTGAACGCCACAAAAAAACGTGACGTTCAACAAGTTCTTTTTCTATACTTTTATCGATTTTTATCCTTTTTGTTACCATTTATTTTACTGGACTTACGTAAAGAAATCCAATAAAATAAACCGTTTTGGCTCATTGCCAAAACGGTTTATTTTTCCTATTACATCATAATTCCACCATCGACATGTAATACGGTTCCGTTTACATAATTAGATTCATCTGATGCTAAATATAAGTATGCATAGCCAATATCAGAAGGCTGTCCTAATCTTTGAAGCGGAATCGTCGACTTCATTTGATTAATGACTTTCTCTGGAACAGCAGCTACCATGTTCGTTTCGATAAACCCTGGCGCAACGGCATTTACGTTGATTCCTTTACGCCCAAGTTCTTTCGCCCAAGTCTTAGTCATTCCTACGACCGCAGCTTTTGCCGCTGCGTAATTGGTTTGTCCAACGTTCCCATATACGCCTGAAACAGATGAGGTACTAATAATTTTCCCTCTACCTTGAGCCACCATATGAGGGACAACAGCTTGTGTACAGTTAAAAACACCGGTCAAGTTAACGTTAATAACTGCTTGAAAGTCTTCCATTGTTAGCTTAGTTAACATTGCATCTCTGGTAATTCCGGCATTGTTAACTAAAATGTCTATCTTGCCGTAGGCTTCTACTACTTCTTCTACCATTCCATCTACATTATCACGATCTGCCACATTAACTTGAAAGAACGTGACGTCTCCACCTTCATTTTGTAAAACCTTTGCTTTCTCTTCACCTAAAGCTTGATCATAATCAACGAGTGCTACTTTTGCCCCTTCTTTTGCAAAAATTCGTGCAGCTTCAAAGCCTAATCCATTTGCAGCGCCTGTAATAATTGCCAGCTTATCTTTTAATCTCATCTCCTACCACATAGTATGAACGTTCGTAAGAACAGGCTTGCCTTCATACTATGCATAGCCCCCTTTTACTTGACGACAAGCACGTCGTATTCGTAAAGCATGTGCAAAAGCGATGAATTAAACAACCCTTTTACTAACATATGTAGTAGAGAATTGTCCAAAACATTCATAACTTTTCAGAAAACAGGGAAATCAACAGATTAAAGTGAGGTAAAGAACATGTAAGGCTTCTAGAGAGCTTAGCAAAACCTGCTAATTTTATCCTTATTTTAACATATATTCTACAAAATCGAAATCATGAATTCAGAAAAGAAAATCTCTCTTCATTTTTACTACTGATTTGTACGAACATTTAGACGTCTCTCTATTTGTTTTCCCACAATCCATAATACAAAAACAACAATTAAAACAACAATAGCTTTTGTAGGCTGTTTTATAAAGGAGATAAAGTCAGCTCCTATAAAGCTCATCATAAAGATCATCACCATTTTTCCTGCTAAAACTGCTAATACGAATTGTGACATACTGACCCTAGATAAGCCAGCAACAACATTAATAGCAGCTGACGGAGTAAATGGGAAGCATAGCATTAAAAACAGTGGACCAAACCCATGACGTTCAACCCAAGTCATAATCTTTCGAATTTGAGCATGTCTACTGATAAAATTCAAGAAGCGAGCTTGTCCATATCGACGAAAGATAAGAAAAACAATAATCGCCCCTACACATGACCCGACCCACGAAATTAGAAACCCTAGCCATAAGCCAAATGCTGCAGCATTTGCCATAACGAAAGCAAAAAGAGGTAAAATTGGAATAAATGCTTCAAGAATAGGAAGTAATAATCCCGGTATAATGCCAAATGATTGATATTCTTTTAAAAGTTCAAGCACACCTTCAAGCGTTAAGTATTCCTTAATTGTATCAAAGTCCATTACTTAATCTCCTAACTGATGACTACTAACTTAATCAACATTGTACTACTTTCATTACCGAAACAAAAGCTACTCAAACATTTATATTTGTCTGACCAATATACAACAAAATACGTCTAAAAATTTGGAAAATTAGTTGTTTTTTTGTTCCTTACTCTATATACTAAGAAAAAGGCTGCAGAGGTGATGATGTATGAACAATGAAAAATCGTACGCCGAGATGATGAAATCCCTCGCTCGCAAAAGAAAGATTCGCGAAGCTGATAACGTGCTTGATATGTATATTGACATGATTATTGACGATGCCTTATTTAAACACAAAAAAAGCATTTTAGAAACTCAAATTAACTATGCATTAGATGAACGAGATCGTACTGCATTTTATGACTTGTCTCTTCAGTATCAATCTCTTTTAAAAACATCTACATGAAAAAGAGCATCTTAACTAGATGCTCTTTTTTA
>NZ_BCVD01000083.1 GCF_001591565.1 Priestia flexa NBRC 15715
TGTCTCAGTCTCTTTTTTCACTTCACAAGAAGCTTTTCAATCTCTTGAATTGTAGGTAATGCCGTCATCGCACCTTTTGTTGAAGCTGCTAGTCCCCCAGAAACACTTGCAAAGCGTCCAAAAGAAGTAAGCTCTTCTTCTGTCAAGTCTGAAAGTTGACCATTATATTGATTAATGGAATAAAGCATACCAGACACAAAGGCATCTCCTGCACCTGTTGTATCAACAGCGTTCACTTTCATAGCGGAAATAGCTACTTTTGCTTTAGAAGATACAGCTAGGCTTCCCTCTGCTCCTAATGTAATAATTAAAAGCGGGATAGCATAATGGCTTAACGCTTCCACTCCTTCTTCAATCATTTCTTTTCCGGTAATAAAAGCAAGCTCTTCTTCTGAAAGCTTTACAATATCTGCTTTTGGAAGCATCTCTAGAATGGTACGTTTCAATTTTTCTTCGTCTTTCCACAACGTTAAACGAACATTAGGATCGAATGACACAAGAACATCATTCTTCTTCGCAAGTTCTACAGCTTTCAAAGTGGCAGAGCGGGAAGGTTCACTAATCATTGAAATCGTACCGAAGTGAAGAATACGATTTTCTTTAAATAGCTCTTCATCAATTTCTGCTTCGTGAAAAAAGCGATCTGCGCTTGGATCAATGTAAAAATTAAAGCTGCGGTCACCGTCTTTATCTAACGTAACGAAAACCGCTCCTGTACGTGCTTCATCTGTAAGCAGCATGTTGTTTGTATTAACACCATATTCATCAAGCGTATCTTTTAAAAAATGACCTAATACATCATTCCCAACTTTCCCTAGGAATGTGGATTTCAAGCCTAATCTTGATACTCCTACCGCCACGTTTGCAGGCGCACCCCCTGGACTTTTTTGATATGTAAGATTCGTATGATCTAACGGAATAAAGTCAACTAATGCTTCTCCTAATGAAATAACACCGTTTTTCATTTTTTTCCCCTCTCTTTCTTTATGAGTATAAATTAAGAAAAGGGGAGTAAAATGAACTGTCATTTTACTCCTACTTTTCTTTTACCTTCTTTATTCTTCTTCTAATTTCATAAACCACGTAACAATAAATGCTACTCCTACCGAGATAACCATTCCAATAATATAGTTAATTAAATTACTCATCCCAAGTGGAGCTGCAATAGCCATCATCGGGATACCTGTTAAACCGTATGCGTTTGCAACAACATTCGTTAACACAACATATCCACCACCAGCAGCACCACCTATAGCTGCTGCAATAAATGGTTTACGTAACTTTAAGTTTACACCAAAGATAATTGGTTCCGTAATCCCAAGAAACGAAGAAACAGCGGCTGGAATTGCGATTTTCTTTGTTTTTGCATTCTTTGTTTTAAAATATACGGCCAATCCGGCACCACCCTGTGCAACATTAGCGCATGCCCATATAGGAAGTAAGAAATTAACTCCGATATCAGGGTTTGCAAGAAGTCCTGCTTCAATTGCATGAAAACTATGTTGTAGTCCTGTTAATACAATCGTGGAATACAAACCACCAAACACGATCCCAGCAAATACACCCGCTACATCATACATTGATTGTAAACCAATTGAAATCAAATCACCAATATATCTTCCAAATGGTCCAATAAATAACAGAGAAATAAACCCTGTAACAATAACTGTCAAAAATGGTGTTACTAGTAAATCAATTGCGTTTGGAACAACTTTACGCAACCCTTTTTCAATTTTACTCATCACATAAATCGCAAGTAAAATCGGTACAACGGTACCCTGATAGCCAATTAACGGAATACTTAATCCAAAAAAGTCCATATATTCAGGCTTGGCATCTGCTAAGGTCCATGGGTTTAATAGCATTGGATGAGTTAATATTCCACCCATTACGGCTCCTAAATACGGATTCGCTCCAAATTCCTTAGCAGCTGAAAATCCTATCAAGATTGGCAAGATGATAAACGCGGAACTTGAAAACATATCTAGTAAAATGAAAAGTGAGCTGTCTTCTGAAACCCACTTAAATGCTTTCATCATTCCAAGTAGCCCCATTAGTAAACCACTTGCAACAATGGCAGGGATAATAGGAACAAAAATATTTGAAAGCATACGAGCAAACCTTGCGAAAGGATTCATCTTTTTCTTCATTTCTTCTTGATGATTTGCAGGCTGCTCTGTTGTTTGATTCTCTACACCTAACTCTTTCATAAATTCTGCATGGACTTTATTAACAAGTCCTGTGCCAAAAATGATTTGAAATTGCCCTGAATTAGAGAAAGCACCTTTAATATCGTCTATTTCATCTAAACCTTTTTGATCAATTTTGCTTTCATCTCGAATAACTAAACGCAAGCGCGTAGCGCAGTGCTGAGCGCTGGTAACGTTTTCTTTTCCACCTAAAAGCGGAACAAGCTTTTTCGCAATGTCTTTCACATCCATGCGAACGCCCCCTTTATCACATGTTTTTAATATAGTTTCTGCGATTCAACTAGCCAGATGACAACAAAAAAAGACCTAAAACGCGTACTCAAATACATATACACAACAGCAGTGCATACATATTTCACGCATTTTAGGTCTTGCCTGCTTAACCAGTCACAATCCCGCTTATTCAATTAATACGCTTTCATTGTATCTATTTCGACATTGTTCGTCAAGACTTTTTTAGGCCCTTTGACCAATTCTTTCAATATGGAGCGTAATATAGCCAAGTTCAGAAGGTGGAAAATTTATGTCATATTCGGCTTTCAGAAATGCTCCAATCTTTAAAGCACATGTATAAGCACGCTTGTACTTAGTTTGCAGCATGTTCAACATATCTTCATCCATTGAATGAAAAGGCTCATCTTCAGCAATTCGATTTAACGCAAAGCGTAAATGAGTGAGTAGTCGCTGGTACGAAATGCTCTCTTCATCAATTTTAAGGTCAAGTTCTTCTGTAATAATCTCAATCATTTCGTTGATGATTGTTGTATTCATCATTACCTGTTCCATATTGGATGTATGCAATTTAGCTGTATGAATGTGAAGAGCGATATAACCTGCTTCATCAATTGGCATCTGAACTTTTAAACGTTTAGAAACTTGTTCAATCGCCCATACACCTATATCGTATTCCGGACGATATAGTGCTTTAATTTCATGTAAAAGTTTATTTTGAATTAAAATTCCTCGAGATAACCTTTCAATTGCAAATGATAAATGATCACTTAAAGCGATATGAACATGATCACTAAGCGTAACGCCTAGCTGCTGTTCCGCATACGAAATAATTTCTTCTGCCACTTGAATATGCTCTTCAGGTAGGCTTTTTAATATTTCTTGAAATTTTTCATTTTCTTCTTTCATTACAAAAACTTTTTCAACTTTGGCTTTATTTAAAATATCATTTTTGCTTTTTTGAAAGGCAATCCCCGGGCCCATTACAATCTTTTCAATTTTTCCTTCTTTTACAACGGCTGCATTGTTGTTTAATACTTTAAATATCTTCAACCGGTTATTCCTCCTCAGCAGGAAGAAGGTGACAAATTTATTTCATTGTCACTTTCGCACATTGAGTTTGTCCTTTTTGAACATCACCACTTGCTACAATTTCAAATGAATCTGCTGCGTCGCTATTCGTAATGACAACAGGCGTAATAATACTTTTCGCTTTTTCTGTCACTAATGGTAAATCAAACGTAATAAGAGGTGTGCCTACTTCTACCTTATCGCCCGCTTGAATATGCGCTTCAAAGCCTTCCCCTTCCATTGCTACTGTTTCCAGTCCAATATGTATAAGTACTTCCGTACCTGCTTCTGTTTTTAATCCGACAGCATGCTTTGTGTGGAATAATTGGACTACCTCTCCTGCCACTGGAGATACTACTTGTCCATCGGTTGGTTCAATAGCAAATCCATCGCCCATCATTTTTTGAGAAAACACCGGGTCTGGAACTTGCTCTAATGGAAGGATTTTGCCAGTCATTGGTGCCGTTACTAGTGTTTCTTTAGATTTCGTCTTACCGCCAAAAAGTTTTTTAAACATGTTAATCACCTTTCCTTTATCATTTTATTGGTAGCATACCCCTTTATTACCTTTGAAAAACGTAGCTTTATTAAGAAGAAACTTCTTCTTATATCCTCAACATTTGTATACAATGCTCCCCTCATTAGATCAGGATATTGAGATAAATATGTTCACTATTTAAACATGCCTACGATGTATTGTAAACAAAAAAGTTCTTTCGATGGAATAATATCGGAATTGATTTAACTCGCTGAAATATAAAAAAGAGTATAGCCTTTACCATACTCTTTTTTTCACTACTTATTAAAATGTCTTTGCCACACTTTTTGCTTTCTCTACTGCATTAGCTAAAATTTGATCTGCTTCTGCTGGAGCATAAGCCATGCCTTCAGCAACAACTAATTCAACATCTTGAATACCAATAAAACCCATTACAGTGCGGAAGTATTTCTGTGTAAACTCAAGTTCTGCAGCTGGTCCTTCGCTATAAACACCGCCGCGCGCTTCTAATAATGCTACTTTCTTTCCAGTAGCTAATCCAACAGGTCCGCTTTCAGTGTACTTGAATGTTTTCCCAGCAATCAAAATGTTATCAATATATGCTTTCATAAGTGGTGGAAAGCTTAAGTTCCACATCGGTGCTGAAAAAATCACTTTATCAGCTTGTAAGAACTGCTCTAATAAAGCTCCCATACGCTCAACTTTTACTGTTTCATCTTCTGTTAGCTCTTGATTTGCTCCAGCTTTCCCCCAAGCGCTTAACACATCAGAATCAATTAAAGGAACGCCTTCTTTATAAAGGTCGACTGTTGTTACTGTATCACTTGGATTCACCGTTTGATACTCATCTAAAAATGCTTGAGCTAAGCGTGTTGAGAAGGACGCCTCATCAACTTGTGGATTTACTTTTACATATAACACGTTTGTCATAGTTCTCATCTCCCGTTTATCTTTAAATCATTTATTTTTATTTCAAGATTTTATTTTTTTATTATCTCGAATTCAAGATTTATTATATAATTCTGTTCTTTATTCGTCAACCGTTTAAATGATTTTTTTAAAATTTTTCCGAAACAAAAAAATATCCGCACTATCGAAAGTAGTTAACTCGCGATAGTTCAGATATATCATTGACTGAGATACTTATGTCCCAACCTCTTTAATAACACTGAAATTCGTTCACTCGATCTAAATCAATCCCAGCATATATCCAGTTGAATCCAGTCCAACGATACCCTGCTACGGATTTGCGGCCGACATATGTTGGATAGAACCAATATGACCGCCCACCTTTTGCCCAGATATACGTGTATTTATACAGACAACCTGCTATCGAACCAGGATCTACAGCATAAAGAGATGGTCCTCCCGAAGAAGCTAATTGAGGTGTAAAAGCAGGCGGTGGACCTGTTGGGGGACCACTTTGACCAGAAGGTGGTGGAAAACCTGGTACGCCTCCCTGCCCTGGTGGTGGAGGTGGTGGTAAAAAGCTTCCACCTTGTCCTGGTGGTCGCGGTGGAAAACCTTGCCCACCCTGTCCTGGAAATATAATTTGAAAGCGAGGGTCGTAATAATATCGATACATATATATTCTCCTTTCCAATGTGCATTTAAATTACTATATGCTTCACTTTTTGAATAGGTGAATATCCATACACTAGGTTTTTCGAGTAGGATCATATTGCGACATGTATCGTTCAATAAATTGATATACAAAAAAGATCAAAACGAATATTGGAGTTAAAACAAAGGGGTGTTGAATGCAACGTTTAACAAAAACTGATTCAAACATAGGAATTTCTTTTAAAACTTTAAAGAGAGACTGGCTGCTTCCTACTATGGAGATTAAAATAAAAATCCCCCATAAAATCCCGTTGCTATATGACCAAAAGAGATGGATTGTATAAAAGCTGAAACTAGCAATAACACCGCTAACAATACCACCTATAATTGTTTTCACTGTGAAAGGAATCGCAATAAACCATCCTACTCCTATACCTGCACAAGCAGCACAAATACTTGAGAACATAAGCGTTTCTTCCACTAATACAAACATCGTAAAAGCGGTTATAAAGCTTGTGCTCATTGCCGTATATACAGCAGCTAAATTGCCAGCTTTTGTTGATATATAACCATGGTGACACACGGTATAGTAACAGGAACACCAAATGAATAAGCCTACAAGAATCACGCCCCAAATCATAAGCTAATCCTCCTTATCCTCTATTATATAAGAGACTCTTTCACTCAATTTTCATTTTTATCTATTAAATTTACTAGTGATTAGCAATTGATTAAATTATCTTTTATATAGTAATCTCTATGATAAGATTGCTAGATTTAGTCCTATCCACCTTAAAAATCTAGCAAAAAGATGTAAAAGGCAAAATGTTATCGTTTGACCTATTTATATTGTAGAATGATTCATGTATAATAAGAGGCTGTATGATATTATCTTCATCATAGTGAAGATATCTTTTGTGGCTTAACACTAGCGTGCCACATTAAGAATATAATTAGATTCGATATTGATAGGTGAATAGTATGGGTGAAAATCAACGAAATGTTAGTAGATTTGACTGGAATTTAGCTTTTCTTCTCTTTCTTTTTTTCTGCGTAAGTATTACTGCTATTAATAGTGCACAAACTATTGGACAATATGATTCAAACTTTGTTATTAAACAAGTTGCTTTCTACGTAATTGGAGCAGTAATTATTGCATTTGTAATGCGACTAGATTCTGATCAATTACAAAAACTCTCGTGGGTCTTCTATGGTTTTGGAAACTTCCTTCTAATTTTCTTAATTATTGCGCCGAGCAGTATTGCTCGAGAAATTAACGGTGCAAAAAGTTGGTTTACACTACCTGGCTTTTCATTACAGCCTTCTGAGTTTGTAAAAGTTTTCTTGATTATTGTATTGAGTAATATTATTGTTAAGCACAACGAAAAATATCGCATTCGCACGATACGTGAAGACCTTTTATTACTAGCAAAAATGGGGGCAACATTAGGTTTTCCTCTGCTTCTTGTGATGCAGCAACCTGACTTAGGAACTGCGCTTGTTTTATTAGCGATTTTTGTAGGTCTGGTCTTTGTATCGGGAGTAACGTGGAAGCTAATTGTTCCTGCTTTTTTAGGGCTTGGTTCAATAGGTGCCGGCATTCTTGCACTAGTAATTTATGCTCCTGATTTCCTTGAAAAATATTTAGGTGTTAAGCAGTATCAATTTGGTCGGATCTATGCATGGCTAGACCCAACCACTTACAGCACAGGTGAAGCATATCACTTAGTGAAATCACTGAATGCTATCGGTTCTGGGATGGTCAACGGAAAAGGCCCGGGAAATGGCGTTGTTTACATTCCAGAAAGTCAAACAGACTTTATCTTTGCCGTAATAGGTGAAGAGTTCGGTTTTATAGGAGGAAGCATTGTTATCAGCTTGTTTTTCCTTCTTATTTATTACTTAATTAAGCTTGGATTAGAAACAAAAAATGAATTTAACTCTTATTTATGCGTAGGTGTCATTACGATGATTACCTTCCACGTCTTTCAAAATATCGGTATGACGATTCAAGTATTACCAATTACAGGTATCCCTCTACCATTTATTTCTTACGGTGGTAGCTCCCTAATGGGTAGTATGTTTGCCATTGGATTAATGTTTGGAATATCTTGGCACCAAAAACGATATATGTTTGGTACAGAGTAAAATAAAAAGAGCGGTATAGAATTAACGGGTTCGGTTTTGAAGCATAAAATCAAAACTCGCAGCCCAATTCGTTACTGTTTTAACATTAATATCAACAGTAAGTTGTAACAAAAAAAGCAGTGGATTTCGTAATCCAACTGCTTTTTTATATTTTCGCTTCTTTTTTGATTATGAATAAGTTCTATTATCATTTTTATACTCAACGATAGGGAATTTAATAATAAAATTATACCTATTTTTTATCCAGGAAATTTTTTAATGGCTTCTGAAGTACGTCCACAATGGCTGTGAGGATACTTGTTGCAAAAATTCCTATCAAACTTATCGATATAGGTCCTGCTGCATCATCTCCTGTGATTATAGAAATCACCTTTAAGCTTATTATCATTAATACAATGAAGAAAATGTAATACAAATTCCATACGCACATACTAAAAGGGGATAGAGCGAGTAATCCCTACCAGGATGTGCTTCTACGTCTTTAATGGTTAACACAGGCATCCAATAAATACACAAAGTAAACACTGCAATTCCGATTAGAAAAATAATGACCTTTAAGGAAGTGGTGGAACCTCGTTTAACAATTATTTAAAACACCTCCCTTATTTAATGACAATATGATTATAATATGCATTTTATCGTTTTCAATAAAATAAAGAGGTGAATAGTCACCTCTTTATGCTATCTATATCGAAGATTCTAAGCCAATTCGCCCCATCGCTTTTTTGGTAGCACCGTTCATCCCTTGTAATATTACCTTTTTATTATTGCTTTCATACTTTCCTATAACTTTCGCCACGGCTAACATTGCAGATTGATCCCAAACGTAAGAGTTTGAAAAATCAACTACAATTATTGCTTGTTCATCTTCGTAATGAAATGCATTTACAAAAGCTGTTGTTGTTGCAAAGAAAAGAGGACCTTTAACGTGATAAACTATTCGATCAGACTCTTCTTCTTTTATTATTGTTAATCTCGCCATTTTCCAACCAAACACGACCGTACTAATGACAATACCAACCATAACTCCTAGCGCTAAATTATGTGTAAGCATTACAACAACAACTGTTGCAATCATAACAACAGAATCCGATACAGGATACTTATGAATGTCTTTAACAGATCGCCAATCAAACGTGCCTACCGCTACCATAAACATGACGCCAACAAGCGCGGCCATTGGAATCTGCTTTACAACATCACCTAACACCATAATTAAAAATAATAAAAACACGCCTGCTATAAGTGTTGAAAGTCTTCCACGTCCACCTGATTTTACGTTGATTACAGATTGTCCAATCATAGCGCATCCTGCCATTCCACCGAATAAACCTGTAACTATGTTAGCAAAACCTTGTCCACGTGCCTCTTTATTTTTATTGGAATCTGTATCCGTCATATCATCTAAAACTGTCGCAGTTAGTAATGATTCTAACAAACCTACAATCGCTAACGGTAGTGAATACGGTAGAATAATCAATAATGTTTCTAGTGATAATTCTACTGCTGGAAAATGAAGAGCTGGTAGTGTACGCGTAATCTCTCCCATATCTCCTACCGTTTTCAAGCCAAATCCTCCACCAAAAATGGCCATGGTCGTCATAAATACAATCGCTACTAATGGTGCTGGAACTATCTTAGTTACAAGAGGGAATACATATACAATTAATAATGTTCCTGCTACCATCGCGTACATAGCCCAGTTCGCACCTTTAAAATGCTGAAATTGAGCAGTGAAAATTAAAATCCCTAACGCGTTAACAAAACCAAACATAACCGTTTGTGGTAAAAATGATAAAAACCTTCCAACTTTCAGCACACCTAAAACGAGCTGAATAATTCCAGTTAAGATTGTCGCCGCAAACAAATACTCAACCCCATGAGTTTTCACTAGATCAATCATTAAAAGAGCCATTGCACCAGTTGCGGCAGAAATCATTGCTGGTCTTCCCCCAGTAAATGCAATGACAATTGCCATACAAAAAGAAGCATATAGACCTACCATAGGATTTACTCCTGCAATGATGGAAAATGCAAGTGCTTCGGGAATTAATGCAAGTGCAACGGTCATTCCTGAGAGAATATCTCCTCGGATATTTGAAAACCACTGCTGCTTAATAGCTGCTACGCTCACTAAATCACCTCATAGTATATAGTAAATTGATTTTCGACTCTCACGAAAACCAAAGCCGTTTTGAACGTAGGTTATCGTACCATATCTTCTTTGAATTGAAAATATATTTTTTACGATCGTGTTGAACCGATTTCTTTTCTAATTCACACCATTAAAAAAGAGCGTAAACTGCACGCTCTTTTTTAGTGAAGTCCTACTCATTAACGTCGAGGTGGAACTTCCGTATAATTTAATGAATAGCTGACTGAAATTAAGCCAAATAAATGTTGAAATCGAGGCGGATTTTTCACCTCCAAGGTCAACATTGCAAGTAAAAATAATTTACTCAACACAAGGAATGCTACCATTAAAAATAGTTTCTTTTTTCGTTTCAACGAATCATCGCTTCTCCTCTTTTTAACATAAAAATAAGAACAAACGATTATGGTTACATCTTTTATCTCTCATTTAAACAATAAAAGACCTTCACCACTAATCGGTAAAGGTCTTGCTAGACATTGTTTTACTATGCCAATAAAGCCGGTAGATTTCTCTACGAAATGTCGACTTTATTTCAGGAAAAACCTGACGCTACTCCCCTTTAAGGAATCTTATTCATAAAGATATTATAAGGGAATTGCGAACAGAATTCAACTATTTATTACTCATTGATTGCTGCTTCTAAAGCAACGATAATCATATCATTAAATGTTGTTTGACGCTCTTCAGCTGTTGTTTCTTCACCTGTAAAGATGTGATCGCTTACCGTTAAAACAGACAGCGCATTACGCCCATATTTAGCTGCTAGCGTATACAGTGCTGTTGTTTCCATTTCAACTGCTAGTACACCGTGTGCAGCCAGCTTTTCTAGTTGTCCATCTTCATTGTAGAATTGATCAGAAGTGAAAACGTTACCTACTTTTAGGTGTAATCCTTTTTCAACTCCAGCGTCATATGCACGCTTTAATAAGTCGAAATTCGCAGTTGGCGCATAGTCAATAGGTCCAAATTTCACGCGATTCATTTGTGAATCACTTGATGAAGACATAGCTAAAATAACGTCACGAACTTTTACATCTTTTTGAATCGCCCCACAAGTTCCGACACGAATTAAGTTTTGAACACCATACTCATTCATTAACTCATTTACATAAATAGCGATAGACGGAACGCCCATCCCTGTTCCTTGTACAGAAACACGTTTTCCCTTATATTTTCCTGTAAATCCTAACATTCCGCGAACTTCATTGTAGCAAGTAACATCTTCTAGAAATGTTTCCGCAATGTATTTTGCACGAAGCGGATCTCCAGGGAGTAAGATCGTTTCTGCAATTTCACCTTTTTTTGCCCCAATATGTACACTCATCTTTGTACCTCCTATTGTGTAAAAATGTTACCTTCTCACTATAACATAATTTGTCGAATTAATTACTGATTTCTTTCTCTGCCTTTCATTATTCCAACGTTTTTGCTGAACTATGTACTGAAAAAAATGGCGTAATGAAAAACATGTTTCGAGGAAAGCTACTCAAGAACACTATTTTTAAATAAATGAGGTGATCATATGGGCAAAAAACATCGTAATCGCATTAATTCACCAAAGAAAAACAACCACATTCCTCAAGAAGCCATTATTGCGGAGCAAGAGGCACATGGTGATGAGCATACAGCAAATAAACGCAAAAATGGTCCTGGACACCATATGCGCGACTATTAACTTTTTTAATAAAAAAGCGGCCTGATTGGTCGCTTTGCTTTATCAATAATTGATTTACCGGACGTGAATCCGATTTACTCTTTGCCATCCATCCGTCCAAAGTTTATAATAATACTTTCCTTTAGTACCTTCATCAATTAATAAAATATCTCCTGTACTAATAAAACGAGCATTGCATTCTTTTGGCAAATTGTCAGCAATGTTGAACTGTTGAAAGACTTTAACCGCTGCATCTTGATGGTCGAGAGCTTTTACCGTTAAACGATGAACCGGTTTATATCCTCTTCTTTCTCCTTTTTCTTCTGTTTGCATAATTGTAACATCGTATTCCGTAATGATATTTAACTGTTTTTTTAAATTCGTCCACACATTCAAATGTCTTCCCTCCAAACCTCAATGTTCTATCCTGCATCCTATGTATGAATTAATACTATGTCATTTATATTAGCGATAGATAGATCAAAATCCTTCATTTCAAATACATGTTTTATTCATACTTTCTTTTATAATTAAACTACCTTAGCATAAATCTCTCCAAAAAAGCATGGCGTTCGCCATGCTTTTACTAGTGTATCATCTTGTTAAAGTCAGTGGATAACCGTTTGGTTCTAAATCAATAAAATGAAATATTCGTTAAGAATTTGTAATGGTATATATTATGTCGGGAACTGGTATTTCTTTAAAGAAGACTGCATGAATTTACAATAGAGCTGATACATGCTAATCGCCCAAGAGATACCCAAAGCATAACCGGCTAATACATCTGTTAAGTAATGGACACCTAAATACATTCGACTGAACCCAACTAATATGATTAGTAGAATAAAGCTTGTATAGGCAATACTTCTCACACTTTGTGTCTTGGAATACGCTAAAACAAGGCATAATAGTCCCACAAAAAATGCGCTCGAATTCATCGCATGGCCGCTTGGAAAACTGTAGTGTGATGCGTCAATTAGCTGACTCCATCCAGGTCTTGGACGTTCAAAAATTTCTTTTAAAAGCCAATTTAACCCTCGTACCCCCCAAAACACAAGGGTAATGAATAAGGCTGATATGCCTTGGCGTTTATACATCAACAGTATAACAAGGACAAGCCAAATTGGTGCCGTAACATACCATGATCCTAACGTTGTAATAAAAATAAAAAATGGTGTTAGCCAGCTTGTCCTCCACTCAAAAATTGTATGTAATACATCATAATCTAACTCTTTTACAAAAGCCGTGTCAAACGTTAGCATTAGAATCACAAATAAGGCAAGTGCCAGGCAGACAGTAACAATATATTGTCTTCGCGTTAACATGTTGTGCTCTCCTCCATTAAACGATAAAGAAGAATGAATAAGAAGCATGCAAATACATGCTCCTTATGCAGTCGTTAGTCCTTTTTAGGCTGTTTATAGTGTTCAGGCTTTGGTGCCTGGTTCATAGCAAATTCATTTGAGAATTCTGGCTGTTGACGTGACGACTTTTTCATTCCTTTTTGATGTGTTTGATTACTTGTTTTATGAGACATGGTTTTCCCTCCCTTCCTCACACGTTTAATATGTGAAGAAGAAAGACAGACTATCCTAACTTATACGCTATATCTTGAAATAACTCGCTCTAGAGTGGCAGATAGCTGAGCAATCTCACTTTCAGACACTGTAACCCGCACAAGAGACTCATCAGCGTCTAATACCTCTGATAAAAAGCCACTAAACCCTCGAGCTTTACGATCAATTTCCAACAACAGTTCATATTGACCGTTACCTAATGATTGAACAATTACTTCTACTTCGTCTAACTTTCCATAATAAGGACCCTTAGCTGGGACGAATTCAAATTCTTGTACAAAAGGAAGTCGCTTTCGCATTCTTCTTGGTGCCTCTTCGCATTCCACTTGACGAAGACGAAAGCCAAGGTCTTCCATTGATTTCATCACGCTTGTAACCATCAAATTAGGAAGAACTTTCACATAATCAATATCGGACGGATCTACCGCATCTTTAATATCTAAACCTGTTGCCACCCATACTCGTGTTTTTCCAAGCGTAACGGGTGTATCATCAGGTAGTTGGAAAGTAAAAGGGATTTCTTTTTTTTCAGCTGGCTGAATAGTAAACGGCTCATTAATCTTGAATACATTGAGCTGTATATCTTGTTTGACCTTTTTATCATCTACTTCTTTTACATATGATGTAAACAGACGTAAGTAAATTCGGTCAATCGTCTGCTCAACATTGCCTCCATATACTTCTACAATCCCTTCAATCTTTTCACCTGCACGAAACTCGTCGTTTACTAGCTTTGCATCTACTCTAGCAGCACCAATACCGATTCGAGCTAATATCTTATTAAATAAAGCCATTAATTCCAACCTCCCCATTTCTACACTATATTAAAAGTTTAAAGCCTTCGTCTTTTTATCAGCAATAAACTGCAAATCCCCTTTGAGGTGCATCATATCTTCATAATAGCCATCGGATTGTAACATTTTGCGAATGATTGCTGTAAGCTCTGGTGATAACAAAAGTTCTTCTTCCCAACTCTTCTCTTTTCTTGAATTAGGTTCATAGCTTGAGTACAGCAAAAACAGCGCGAAATGCCCTAAAGCATATACATCACTTTGAACAGTTGTTCTTCTCATATACTGCTGTTCTGTTACTAAGCCTTCGACTTGTTCATCATCTCCTATAAAACGTGCTAAACCAAAATCAATGATGTAAATAACATCATCGACCTTAAGAATGTTTGGAATTCGCAGGTCACGGTGGACAATTCCTTCATTATGAAGAGATTCAATCACTTCTATTACTTGTAGCAATATTTGAACTACATCTTCTTCTTTGTATTTATAGTGATGTTCAAATATTAAGTCTTCAAACGTCTTTCCGTTAATATAGTCCATTATAATGAAAAATCCAGCGCTACTTTCCTCTACATCCAGTAGCTGAGGGACTTGAGGATGATTTATTCTTGCTAATATCTTTTTTTCATATTGAAAAGCTCGCATGCCTTGGTCAAGCTTTTGTTTCGTATTACGCAGCTGCTTGACTACTACTTGTGTTCCAAGCTTTTGATCCTTTGCCAGGTATGTAATACCATAGCTCCCCATTCCTAAAACACGGTCAATTTCATAACGGTTCTTAATTAA
Organism: Priestia flexa NBRC 15715; assembly: GCF_001591565.1. Lineage (GTDB taxonomy): Bacteria > Bacillota > Bacilli > Bacillales > Bacillaceae_H > Priestia > Priestia flexa. Next base: position 14,689 of record NZ_BCVD01000083.1, read on the forward strand.
TACGCCTTGTCTTAAAGGGCGGTCCATTAGAAATCGTTGAATTGATTTAAAAAAGTGCTTCATTTTGTCAATCAGCTAGAAGAAAAGCTGGAGAAAAAGCTTTTTTTCTTACGCTTATAATGATGATGTCCATACTTTGAATGACTTCGACTATCATAGTGACGTCCTTTTTTGTAGTCACTGCTGCTGTAGTGTCGTGGACGGCGACGGTGGTAATCGCTGCTGCTGTAGCGATGATGTTTTTTTGATCCTAATATTGAATTCAGTAGTTTTTTTATCATAATAACTCCCTCTTTTCTTAACACTTATTACCCTTTATACGTACTAATAATATAAAGGTTTCAAAAACTTTATTCCCCGTTTAGCTGCTTTAAAACGAAAAGGAGAACTTTTATGATTTATTCACTTCCATTCAAGGTTAACAAGACTATGACTATTGAAACAACGAACAACTTAGCACACTTAAATACGCAATCTTTAGCTATTTTATCTTCCTTTTCTAACACTTTTGAACTAAATGAGAAAGAGTCTAAGCTTGTTCAAAGAATTAAAAAAAACGTTCGCTTGCACAATAAAAACAACATTACGCGAACCCATGCTTATTTGGAATTTTATAAGCGTTACCCGGAAATAAAATGGACGTTTTTAGCTCACCTCGTTTCTAGAAATGGCGGCTACTATATGACCGACTTGCAAACTACTTTCGCCAAAAAGCTTCTTTCTCCTGTTCAACAGCATGCTTTTTTTCTATTTTTAGAGCGCGCAAACGCTGCAATCTTTCAAGATGCTTTTTCTCAACTACTGTTATATGAAGAAAGTCAAAAGAATGGGCAAAATCTGTCTCACTTACTTACCGCCTTAGGAGTATCCGCATTTATGCATCCCATTTGGACTGAATTCATAAATGAACCTATGAAAAAAGAACATTTACTATCTCTTGCTTTAATTGTGAATGAACAGCATTATATTGAAAACAAGCTCATTCAAGATGGAAAAACAAAAGAAGACGTACTGGACACATGGCAGTTTTATGCACAAAGCTTTCTCGGTATGACCCAGGTGTTAATTCCTTATGAAAGTACTAACCAATTAGCTTTAGTTGGAGTAAACATTTCACAATTTTCTTCCCTTAAAAATCGAATTATTGCGGGGAAATTGCTTTATGCACTTCTGTTTCTTCATAGTCATTTATATTCAGGTACTTATTCGTTTGCAGATAGCGTAAAGCATACCGGAGCGAGACAAGACTATTCATCAAGTCTACACTCAAAATTTAACCATTTTAAGGCTCCTTCATCTACTTTACCTTTAGATATGTGCTGGGGAAACCGCGTCCATACATTTTTTAATCAGTCTGATTGGTTTGTAGGGACCTCACCTTATTCATACTTAGCAAAACTGGATATGCCCACTCTAATATAAAAACGACGAGCTGCCTCGTCGTTACATAAAGTACCGCTATTAAATTGCTATTATCTCTCTTTATTCTTCTTGCTCATCGATAATACATTTATCAATCAAATAATCAAATGTAATATCAGCCAACTCTCCTAGCTCTTCCTCAGCTGGAGCGTACCCCCGCTTTATTAGTTCATTGTAAAAGAACTCAGCGATTTCCTCTGTATCAATAACTACTTCGATTTCTTTCACAATATCACTCCTCACCCCGTCTCAGCGGGCAAGCGTAGCTTCATGAGCTCGCAAAATAGCAAAGCAAAGGACTAGCAAATATCTAATCTTACTAGCTCAAACTTTACTTTATATACTTTTATGAGCAAAAGTACAAGAGTATGTCTAAAATTTTCAATGCTATACGTCTCTTTCTATGTATAGCTTACCCTTTCTAACATACGCTTAGAATAACAGACATGGTGCTACGCTTTATCTTGCTCTGATTTGGAAATCTTGTGTAAATGTTTCAATACTAAGTTCATTACTTCTACATACTCATCATCTTGAAACATCTCATGCAATGTTTTGTAATCGTTATAAACATCTAACAAACCATTTATAATTTCATGCTTCTCTTTTGTTAATTTCATCTCTTCTTTTCCATGTCCATTTTGTTTTTTCATCGTCGGTAGCAACTCCGTCTTTTTAATTTCTTTTCCTAAATACAACATATCGATATTTTGTACATAGTTTTCTGTTTCCTCATGAGGAGTCACGAGAATAAGCTCTTCTTCACTAGCTTCAAGCCATTCTCCGTCAGTAACACGGGATAGTTCATACACAATATCTTCCCATGCGTCTTCTTTATATCGCCATATTTCTGTGCGAATGCCAATGATTTTAAACAATTCTTTTCCGTAATTAAACACTTGAACAATGTCACCAAAGAAATATTTATATTCCAACTCAACGCGTTCTTGTACTAAGATCTGTCCGTCATAATCTTCTAATAACTCAATTGTGTCTTCTAAAAACAGACCTTCACTATGGTTAATCTCATATACAAAGAGTCCATCCATCACTTTTATATCTGTT